>NZ_SOHC01000049.1:0-25350 GCF_004403955.1 Cryobacterium sp. TMT1-2-1 | reverse complement strand
GCCAGCCAGGCGCCGTCGAGGTCGCCCGAGGCGTAGGGGCGGGCGCGCCAGGTGAGCGCGCCGTTACGCACGAGGGAGCGAAGCTCGGGGCCGGCCTCCGGGGCGACGACGGTGACGATCGCGCCGACGAGCACGAGCCCGGAGGCGCGGCGGGCGGCCACGGCCCCGCCGCCGACGACGGTGACGGGCCGGCCGGCCAGGTGCAGGCCGAGCGGGTACAGGAGTGCGGGGTCGGTCATCGGATACCTCCTGGGGTGAGTCCGCGGCGGCGCAGCAGCCGCCGTTCGATCGGGGCGAAGACGGCGAGTTCGACGAGGATGCCGACGCCGAGGATGAGCAGGATGGTGGCCAGCACGCTGCCGAGGTCGGCGAGTTCGCGGCTCTGCTGCAGCATCGAGCCGAGGCCGAAGCCGATCGTGCCGCCCATGGCGATGATCTCGGCGGCCATCAGCGAGCGCCAGGAGAAGGCCCAGCCCTGTTTCAGGCCGGAGAAGTAGCCGGGCAGGGCCGCGGGCAGCACGACGAGGGTGGCGAGCTGGATGCGGCCGGCGCCGAGCACCGTTCCCACCCGGCGCAGCTGCGGCGGCACCTGGTCGATGCCGGAGACGAGCCCGTTCGCGATCGAGGGCACGGCGCCCATGAGCACGACGAAGTAGACGGTGGCGTCGGAGAGCCCGAACCAGATGATCGCCGCGGGAACCCAGGCGACGGAGGGGAGCACCTGGAGGCCGGAGAGGAGCGGGCCGAGCGCGAGGCGCAGAGGCCGCCACTCCGCCAGCAGCAGGCCGAGGGGCGTGCCGATGGCGACGGCGATGAGGAAGCCGACCCCGCCGCGTTCGAGGCTGGTGAGCACGGCGAGCTGCAGGCGGCCGTCTGCCCACGCGGTACCGAGCGCGCCGAGCACGTCGAGGGGCCCGGGCACGAGGTCGGGCCGGGGGCGGGCGATGACGACGTAGAGCTGCCACACGGCGACGAGGCCGGCCAGCAGCAGCACCGGCGGCAGCACCCCCTCGAGGATGCGCCGCACGCTGCCCTTCTCGGTGCTCGGGACGGCCTGCAGGGCGTCGAGACCGGATTCGAGCGTGCGCAGGTCGTCGGCCGGGCGGCCGGAAGCGGGCGCGCCGGATGGGGCTACGGACTGGGGAGCGACGGTGGTGGTGTCAGGCGGCATTGCGGCGGATCTCCCTTCGGAGCTGCTCGGTGATTTCGATCGAGAGACGAGAAACCTCGGGGGATTCGATCCGTCGTGGCCCGTCGTCGGCGAGGCGCCACTCGTTGGCGATGCGGCCGGGCCGCGACGACATCAGCAGCACCCGCTGGCCGAGCCGGGCGGCCTCGCGCACGTTGTGGGTGACGAAGACGATCGTGCGTCCTGTTTCGCGCCACACCCGCTCGAGTTCCTCGTGCAGCAGGTCGCGGGTGATGGCGTCGAGGGCGGCGAAGGGTTCGTCCATCAGGAGCACCTTGCGGTCCTGGGCGAGCGAGCGGGCGAGGGCGACGCGTTGCCGCATGCCGCCGGACAGTTCGTGCGGGCGCTTCGAGGCGGCATCCGCGAGGTTGACGACGTCGAGCAGCTCGAGGGCCTTCCCGCGGCGCTTGTCCCGCGGCACCCCGCGCAGCTTGAGCGCGAGTTCGACGTTGCGGCCGGCCGTCAGCCACGGGAAGAGCGCGGCGTCCTGGAACATGACCGCGGCGCTGCCGCTGGCGACGGTGACCGTTCCGGTGCTGGGAGCGTCGAGGCCCGCGATGATGTTGAGCAGGGTCGACTTGCCGCAGCCGGATGCGCCGAGCAGGCAGACGAACTCTCCCGGCTGGATCGACAGGGTCACGTCGTCGAGCACGAGGGGTCCGTCGGCGCCGAAACGCTTGCCGAGCGCGGTGATCCGGATAGCGGGAAGGACGGCGGGCGCGGCGCTCATGGTCTACTCCGCCCCGAGGCCGGCGGCCGAGACCGGGTCGGCGCCGGACTCGGCGAGCACGGCGTTCAGAAGCGACAGGTCGAACAGGCCGTCGAGGTTCCCCTGCTTGGCCGTGCCGGCGTCGACGCCGGCCCGCAGCAGCGTGGGGAACGTCCCGGCGAGCGGATCCGTCGTGAACCGCACCGCGCCGAGCGCGCGTTCGATCACGGCGCCCGGCAGCGGCTTGCCGGTGTCGGCGGCCAGGCGGGCGTTGATGACGGCGCCAGCCTCGTCGGCGTGACCGTCGAGCCAGGCGACGGATGCCGTGTGCCCGGCGAGCAGGGCGCGCACGGTGTCCGGGTGGTCCCGGAGGAAGTCGCTCCCCACGAGCAGCACGGTGGTGGGGAAGGCACCTTCTGGCCAGAGGGACGCCTCGTCGACGAGCACCTCGGCGCCGGCCTCGATCACGAGGCGGGACACCCACGGCTCGGGGAGCCAGGCCCCGTCGATCTCCCCGCTTTGGAACAGGGCGAGGGTCTGGGCGTTCTCGGTCGGGGTGATGCGCACGTCGCCGCCGCCGGTGGTGTCGGTCTCGAAGCCCTCCGTGCCGAGCCAGGCGCGCAGGGCGACGTCCTGGGTGTTGCCGAGCTGCGGGGTCGCCAGGGTCGTGCCGGCCAGATCGGCCGGAGTGTCGATGCCCGGCCGTACCACGAGGGCCGCGCCGCCGCTGGCCGCCCCGGCGACGACGCGCGCCGAGGCGCCCGCGCTCTGCACGAAGGTGTTCACGGCCGGGTTGGGGCCGACGTAGGCGGCGTCGATGGCGCCGGCGCTGAGCGCCTCGATGACCGCCGGGCCGGCGGCGAAGGCCTGGGCGGTCAGTTCGGTGTCGCCGAGGGAGTCCTGGAGGAACCCCTTTTCCAGCCCGACGAGGGCCGGAGCGTGGGTGACGTTGTCGAAGTAGCCGAGCCGGAGTTCGGCGGCAGGGCCGCCGGCCGGGGCATCCGCGGAGGCGCTCGCCGAGCATCCGCTCAGCCCGGCGACCAGCCCGGCGGCCAGCAGCGCGGGGAAGAGCGCGGCCGCAATACCGCGGGGGCCGGCCCGGCTCACGAGGCACCGCCGGCGGCGAGCACGATCCCGGCGGCGAGCGTTGCGCCGTCCTGCGGGTGGATGACGAGGAACGCGCCCGAGCGGCGGTTCTCCGCGTACGTTTCGAGCGGCAGCGCGGAGGCAAGCCGAACCGTGGCCTGGCCGATGTCGTTGACCTCGAGGCGGTCGGCGGTCTCGATCGCGAGGGTGTCGAGGCTGCGGCGTCCGGTGATCTCCGGCACGATGGCCTGGATCGTGGAGGTGCCGAATTTCACCAGCACCCGGGCGCCGGCCGCGAGCGGCCTGGCGTCGAGCCAGAACAGCGCGGCGGTCAGCTCCTTCACCTGCGGGGGCAGGGTGCCGGCCGCGGCGATCACGGCGCCGCGGGCGATGTCGAGGTCGTCCCGCAGCCGCAGCGCCACCGATTGCGGGGCGAAGGCCAGGTCGAGTTCCGCTCCGGCGAAGTCGATGCCGGTGACGACGGTGCTGCCGCCGCCGGGGCTGACGGTGACGGTGTCGCCGACGCGCAGCGTGCCGGATGCGACCTGGCCGGCGTAGGCACGGTAGTCGCGGTACCGGGGGGCGTCTTCCTCGGGCACCACGACGGCGCCCTGCGGGCGGAGGACCAGCTGCACGGGCAGGCGGAAGGCCCGGGTCTCGCTTTCGATTTCGTCGACGAGGGGGAGAGTCTCCAGCAGCTCGAGCAGGCTCGGGCCGTCGTACCACGGGGTGTGCGGGGAGCGGTCGACGACGTTGTCGCCGACCAGGGCCGACACGGGGATGACGTGCACGGCGCCGAGTCCGAGCTCGGCGGTGACGGCGCGCACGTCGGCGGCGACCTCGGTGTACGCGGCCTCGTCGTAGCCCAGCAGGTCGATCTTGTTCACCGCGACGATGACGTGCTGCACGCGGAGCAGGGCCAGCACCGAGAGGTGGCGGCGGGTCTGCTCGAGCACGCCCTTGCGGGCGTCGATGAGCACGACGACCGCGTCGGCGGTGGTCGCGCCGGTGACCATGTTGCGGGTGTACTGCACGTGGCCGGGGCAGTCGGCGAGGATGAACGAGCGGTGGGCGGTGGCGAAGTAGCGGTAGGCGACGTCGATGGTGATGCCCTGTTCCCGCTCGGCGCGGAGGCCGTCGGTGAGCAGGGCGAAGTCGATTCCGCCGGCCGCGCCGCCGAAGCCGCGCTCGGACGAGGTGCGGGTGACCGCGTCGAGCTGGTCGGCGAGGATCGCTTTCGAGTCGTGCAGCAGCCGGCCGACGAGCGTGGATTTGCCGTCGTCGACGGAGCCGGCAGTGGCGAAGCGGAACAGCGTGCCCTGGAGCGGGCTTCCCTGCAGCGCGCTCGGCCACACGGCTTCGGTCAGGAGTGTGTCGGTCATTAGAAGTACCCGTCTCTCTTGCGATCTTCCATGGCGGCCTCGGAGATGCGGTCGTCGGCCCGGGTGGCTCCCCGCTCGGTGAGCGTCGACTGGGCGACCTCCCGCACGACGGCGTGCACGGATGCGGCATCCGATTCCACGGCGCCGGTGCAGCTCATGTCGCCGACCGTGCGGTAGCGCACGGTGCGCCGCGAGACGGTTTCGTGGGCCAGCGGGGCGCTGACCGGCCCGACCGCGCGCCACATGCCGTCGCGCAGGTAGACCTCGCGGTCGTGGGCGTAGTAGAGCGGGGGCAACTCGATGCCTTCGCGTTCGATGTAGCGCCAGACATCCAGTTCGGTCCAGTTACTGATCGGGAAGGCGCGCACGTGCTGGCCGACCGTGTGGCGGCCGTTGTAGAGGTTCCAGAGCTCGGGGCGCTGGTTGCGCGGGTCCCACTGGCCGAACTCGTCGCGGAGCGAGATGATGCGCTCCTTGGCGCGGGCCTTGTCCTCGTCGCGCCGGGCGCCGCCGAAGACGGCGTCGTGCCGGCCGGCCGCGATGGCGTCGAGCAGGGGCACCGTCTGCAGCGGGTTGCGGGTGCCGTCGGCGCGTTCCTGCAGTCGGCCGTCGTCGATGTAGTCCTGCACGCCGGCCACCTCGAGGGTGACGCCGAGCCGGGCGACCGTGGCGTCACGGAACGCGATGACCTCCGGGAAGTTGTGGCCGGTGTCGACGTGCAGCACCGGGAACGGCACGCGGCCGGGCCAGAACGCCTTCGCGGCGAGGTGGAGCATGACGACGGAGTCCTTGCCGCCGGAGAACAGCAGCACCGGGCGCTCGAATTCGGCGACCACCTCGCGGATGATGTGGATCGCCTCGCTCTCGAGCACGTCCAGCTGGGTCAGGCGGTGCGGGCGCGCGGTCGCCGGGGGTGCCGCGGCTGCCGGGGGTGCCGTGGCGATGTCGTGGGCGCTCATAGGTGCAGTCCGCATTCTGTTTTCTCGAGTCCGGCCCAGCGGCCGGAACGGGGGTCTTCGCCGGCGGCGACGGGTTTCGTGCACGGGGCGCAGCCGATGGACGGGAACCCCTGGGCCAGGAGCGGGTTGACGGCCACGCCGTGGGCGGCGGCGTAGTCGATCAGCTCGTCGAAGGTCCAGGCGGCGAGCGGGTTCACTTTGACCAGGCCGTTGCGCTCGTCCCATTCGACGAGACGTGTGCCGGCCCTGGTCGGCGCCTCGTCGCGGCGCACACCGGTGAACCAGAGTTCGTACCCGGCGAGGGTGCGCTGCAGCGGAGCGACCTTGCGCAACGCGCAGCACTGGCCGGGGTCGCGGGCGAAGAGGTCCTTGCCCCAGGCGGCGTCCTGCTCGGCAACGCTCTGCTCCGGCAGCACGTCGACTATGGTGACGCCCGGGGTGCCGGCGACGGTGTCCCTGGTGGCGTGAGTCTCCGGGAAGTGGTAGCCCGTGTCGAGGAACAGCACATCCACGCCCGGCAGCTGCTGCGCGACGAGCTGCGGCAGCACGGCATCCGCCATCGAGCAGGCCACCGCCACGGCGTCGGTCCCGAAGTTGCGGGCGACCCAGGCGATGACCTCGGCGGCGGATGCCTCGCCCAGTTCGATCGCGCCCTGTTCCGACAGAGAACGGAGCTGCTCTACGCTGCGCCGCCCGGCCGCGGGCTGGTTGACATCGGGCTGGTTGACATCGATACGGCTCACTGGAGCGCCTCCTCGTCGGCTCGGTGCGCCCATTGGGCGAAGGTTTCCGTCTCGGCCCGGTCGGCGAGGAAGCGGCGGACGATCCGTTCCACGTAGTCGGCCAGGTCGACGGCGGTCACCTTGAGGCCGCGCACCGTGCGGCCGAGGCCGGCCTCATCGCGGCCGACGGAGGCGAGCCCGCCGCCGAGGTGCACCTGGAACCCGGGCACCTGGCCGCCGGCTCCGTCGGAGAGGAGCTGCCCCTTGAGGCCGATGTCGGCGGTCTGGATGCGGGCGCAGGAGTTGGGGCATCCGTTGACGTGCAGGCTGATCGGCTGCGGCAGGTCGAGGCCGGCGAGGCGTGTCTCCAGTTCGAGCACGGCGTCGGTTGCGGTCTGCTTGGTCTCGACGATCGCAAGCTTGCAGAACTCGATCCCGGTGCACGCAATCGTCGAGCGGCGGAACAGGCTCGGACGGGCGGCCAGGCCGAGCGCGTCGAGCGCCGTGATCAGCGGTTCGACGTCTTCCTCGCTGATGTCGAGGAGCACGAGTTTCTGGTGTGGCGTGGTGCGCAGCCGGCCCGAGCCGTGCCGCTCGAGCAGGTCGGCGAGCCCGGTGAGCATGGTGCCGGAGACGCGCCCGACGAAGGGCGTGACTCCGATGTAGAACTTTCCGTCGTTCTGCTTGTGCACGCCGACGTGGTCGCCCTGCTGCGTCGGGGTGGGCGCGGGCGGGCCGTCGGGCAGTGCCTCGTGGAGGTATTCGTCCTCGAGCACCCTGCGGAACTTCTCCGGTCCCCAGTCGGCGAGCAGGAACTTCAGCCTGGCCTTGTTGCGCAGCCGCCGGTAGCCGTAGTCGCGGAAGATGGAGGCGACGCCGAGCCAGACGTCGGCGACCTTGTCGGGGGAGACGAAGGCGCCCAGGCGCTCGCCGAGGCGGGGGCTGGCTGACAGGCCGCCGCCGACCCAGAGGTCGTAGCCGAGGCCGAGCTCCGGGTGCCGCAGGGCGACAAAGCCGACGTCGTTGATCTCGTGCACGACGTCCTGGCTCGGGTGGCCGGTCAGGGCCGTCTTGAACTTGCGCGGGAGGTTCGCCAGCTCGGGGACGCCGATGTACCTCGCCGTGATCTCGGTGATCGCGTCGGTCGGGTCCAGCAGCTCGTCGACGGCGATGCCGGCAACGGGGGAGCCGAGCACGACGCGGGGCACATCGCCGCAGGCCTCCGTGGTCTGCAGGTCGACGGCTTCGAGGCGGCGCCAGATCTCGGGGACATCTTCGACCCTGATCCAATGCAGCTGGATGTTCTGCCGGTCGGTGAGGTCGGCGGTGTCCCGGCCGAATTCCTCGGATATCTCGCCGATGACCCGCAACTGGGCGGTGGTGAGCTGGCCGCCGTCGATGCGCACACGGAGCATGAAGAACTTGTCCTCGAGCTCATGTGGCTCGAGCGTGGCGGTCTTGCCGCCGTCGATGCCGGGCTTGCGCTGCGTGTACAGCCCCCACCAGCGGAATCGGCCGTGCAGGTCGGTGTCCTCGATCGAGTCGAAGCCCTGCATGGAGTAGACCTGCTCGATCCGCTCCCGTACGCTCAGCCCGCCGTCCTCCTGCTTCCACTTCTCGTTGCCGTTGAGCGGGGCGGTGCCGTCGACCTTCCACTGTCCGTGGGGGCGCGTTGCCGGTCGCGGCGGGCGCGTGGGCGCGGCGCTGGTGATGCTGGGGGTCGGGCTGGGCGACATGGTCTGCTCCTTTTGTATCGGCCAGTCGCGGACGGAAAACGGTGTCCGACAACTGCGCTGGGTACGACGGTAGCCAGCGCCCGAGCCCCCGTCACGCGGGCCGGTCACGGCCGGTCACGCGGGGTAGTGGGGCGTCACACGGGCGCGCGAAGAGACAGCCCGGTCTACTGTGCCGGCGCCCGCGCCGAGCGGTAACGGTCGACCACGACGTCGACGAGCTGCCGAGGAACGGCGGACCCCGGAACCAGCAGAGGTGAGGTGGCGATGCTTGCCCCGGCGCCCTCGACGAGGTCCTGGAAGAAGCCAGGGGCGAGCAGGTAGCTGCTGACCACGATGCGTCGCCCGGGGTTGTCCCGCCGGGCGGCCGCGATCGCGTCGGCCAGCCTCGGCTCCGCGGCGGACAGGAAGCCGAGGCCAACCGGGCGAGCGGATGCCGCCGCGAGGCGCTCGGCGACGACGCGGCAATCCGCGACCGCCCTGGCGTCGCTCGACCCCGCCACGGCGAGCACGACCACGTCCTCGTCCCGGAGGCCGGCCTGCTCCAGCCGGTCCCGCAGCAGCTCGACGATCCGGTCGTCGGGACCGAGGGCGCCGGCCAGCAGCACGGTGCGGTCGGTCACCGCGCGCACCGCCTCGGTGAGGTCGACGTGCACGTGGTAGCCGGCCGACAGCAGCAGGGGAACAACGACCGCCGGCAGTCCGGCCGGAAGCGCGGCCAGGGTTTCCGGCGCATCCGGGTGCTGCACGTCGACGAAGCCGAGCGCGACGGTGAGCAGCGGCTCGGCATCGGCGACCGCGCGCATGAGGGCGGCCACGGCGGCCTGGCCGGCGGGCGAGGAGGTGCCGTGGGCGATGCCGGCGAGCGCGGGGGCGGTGGTCGTCACCCTTCCATTCTGTGGGCCGACGCCCGCGGTGTTACGTCGCGCGTCGTCGGCCGGGCAGAGTCAGCCGGGCAGGCGCCGATTGCTCCGGAACAGGCTGTCCGGGTCGTGGGCGAATTTCACCTTCCCGAGTCGAGCCAGGCTTTCCGGCGGGAGGGCGGCGGAGAGGTCCTGGCCGGGGGAGAGCAGCGTCGGCACCATGCGCCGTTCGGTCATCCCCGTCAGGGCCCGGTCGATGGGTCCGAACACTGCCGCCGGATCGATCCTGCGGCTCGGATCCAGCAGGATCGCGCCGGCGAACACCAGGTATTTCGACTCGAGATGCCCGACGATGCCCGTCGCATCCGGCGCCGGATCGGCTATCGCGCCCCCGAGCGGCCGGAGCTGCACCATGGTGAGCCCGGCGGGCGTCGCCTCCCTGAAGGCCTCGATCAGCGGCGCGAATCCGTCGTCGCCGAGCCCCCTGATCGCCGCGTTCCAGTCCAGGCTCCCGACCGGATCCGAGGGTTCGGCCGCGACCTCGCCCAGGTGCCCGATGTCGAACGGCTGCATGAGGTTGGCGATGACGGGCACGGCGGAGAGCAGCGGGGCCAGGAGCGTACCGGCCGTGTCGGCGTCGCCGACGAAGACGACGTCGACGGTCGCGAAGCTGTGACCGCGCATCGGCTCGGGCACCATCTCCACGTCGGGCATGTTGATCAGCCCGGCGAACATCGTCAGCTCATCCGGTGCCGTGGCCATGATCGCGGCGACCGCGTCGAGCACGGCGCCGGCCGCCTCGATCGGGAACAGGATCTTCCCGCCGAAGAGGGCCGGAGCGGGGTACAGGTCGATTTCGAGGGCCGTGACAATGCCCAGCATTCCGGCCGCGCCCCGCATCGCCCAGAGCAGCTCGGCGTCACCCTCGGCGGAGCCGTGGGCCGAGTCCAACCGGCGGGAGCGCCCGTGCGCCTCGACGAACTCGATGGCGCGGATGGAGTGGGCGGCGAGTCCCTTCCAGCGGCTGAACCAGGAGTGCCCGCCCGAGAGCAGGTACCCGGCGACGGTCACGTCCGGGTTCGTGCCGGCCAGGGCGATCAGGCCCGTTCCCGTCAGGCGCGGCAGCACGGCGCCCCATTTGACGCCGGCACCGATCCGGGCGTAGCGCTCGTCTGCGTTCACCGTCACCTCGTCGAAGGCGGAGGTGCGTACCAGGATGCAGCCGCGCACGTCGCCGCTCGCGCCATGGCCGTTCGGCTGCACGGCGATCTCGAAACGCCCGGCGCGGGCCGCGGCCACAATCTGCCGCAGGCCGTCCACGGTGGCGGGGATGGCGACCGCGGCAGGGTCTTGTTCGACCGCCCGGTTCCACGGCGCCCTGACCGTGTCCCAGTCGGCGTCGCCGGGACGAATGAGTCGCCCGCCCAAGGAGGCGGCGAGGGCGCTCAGGGTGGGATCCATCTCGGTGGTTTGCGACATGGGTTCCTTTCGATGGCTGTTCGATGGGTTGTGTTCCCCCTGGTCCAACCGGACCCGAAGCGATTATCGACCCGGCGCCGGGGGGATGCCACCCCCGGATGACCCGGCGCGCGCCCTAGGCTAGGGGCATGGTTGAACGCACCTCCTGGTCACTCTCCGGCGCGCTGCGCGGCATGTTCGCGAAGCCGACGATCGATGAGCAGACCTGGGAGGACCTCGAAGACGCGCTGATCCAGGCGGACTTCGGCCCCGACGTCACCGACGGCATCCTCACCGAACTGCGGGCGAAGGTCGCGAAGTACAACACCACCGACCCGACCGACCTGCAGCGGATGCTCCGCGAGGGCATCGAGGAACGCCTCGCCAGGCTCGACTCCACCCTCACGCTCAGCGCGCGCCCCGCGATCGTGCTGGTGGTCGGCGTCAACGGCGTCGGCAAGACGACGACCATCGGCAAGTTCGCCAAGTTCCTCCGGGGCTACGACCGCAGCGTGCTGATCGGGGCCGCCGACACGTTCCGTGCGGCCGCCGTCGAGCAGCTGGCGACCTGGGCCGAGCGGGCCGGCGCCGACATCGTGCGGCCGCAGGCGCAGGGCCAGGACCCGGCATCCGTCGCCTTCCAGACGGTCGAGAAGGCCATCAAGAACGGCATCGACATCGTGATCATCGATACCGCGGGCCGACTCCAGACCAAGAGCGGGCTGATGGACGAACTCACCAAGATCCGCCGCGTGATCGAGAAGCAGACCCCGATCGCCGAGGTGCTCCTCGTGCTCGACGCCACCACGGGCCAGAACGGCCTTGCCCAGGCCGAGGCGTTCATCGAGCACGCCGGCGTGACCGGGCTCGTGCTCACCAAGCTCGACGGGTCGGCCAAGGGCGGCTTCGTGCTGGCCGTGCAGGAGAAAACGGGCATTCCCATCAAACTCGTCGGCCAGGGTGAGGGCATCAACGACCTCACCGGATTCACGCCGCATGTCTTCGCTAAAAAACTCGTCGGATAGGAACCACTCATGACCATCGAACACGATTTCTTCGGCATTCTCGGCAGCGACGATGAGGGCGAGGTGTACTGGTCGGAGTCCGCGGAACTCGGCGACCAGGCCGTCGAGGTCGACCTCAGCTCCCCGGACGAGGATTCGGTCTCGGTCGAGGCGCTCGACATCGCCGCCGCGATGATCAATTCGCTCGAAGAACTCGACGCCGCGGCCAGGGAGTCGCTCGTCGCCGACCTCAGCTCCGAGAAGAGCCTCACCGCGCACTACATCGAGGCGCACTTCGAGGAGATGGACGCCGAGGCCCTCGACGACGCCATCATCTGGGACTCGGGCGACAAGCAGATCGACTTCCTGCGCTCCCTGCGGCTGCAGCGGGTGGGTTTCCACCCGCACCACAGCGCCAGCGAGGGACACTTCGCCCTGCTCGACTACTCGATCAGCCCCGACGACACCGATTCCCTGATCGTCGTCACGATCGATGTGCACGGCGACACCGTGGCCCTCGCCATCGAAAGCTGACCCCTCCCCGCGAAACCGCACTTGTGCGCGTTATCCGTGCCGAATAAGCGGCACAACTGCAGTCTCGGGTTGACGGCGGCACGTAAACTGGGTTCACAATGGCTACTTTTGGAAACCTCTCAGATCGCCTCGCCGAGACCTTCAAGAATCTCCGCACGAAGGGCAAGCTCTCCGCCGCGGATGTCGACGGCACGGTCCGCGAGATCCGTCGCGCCCTGCTCGAAGCGGATGTCGCGCTCGAGGTCGTCAAGGAGTTCACCGGCAAGGTGCGCGAACGCGCCCTCGGCGACGAGGTCAACAAGGCGCTGAACCCGGCCCAGCAGGTCGTGCAGATCGTCAACGAGGAGCTCGTGCAGATCCTCGGCGGCGAGCAGCGCCGCCTCGAATTCGCCAAGAAGCCGCCCACCATCATCATGCTGGCCGGCCTGCAGGGTGCCGGCAAGACCACGCTCGCGGGCAAGCTCGCGAAGTGGCTGGCCAAAGACGGCCACACGCCCATCCTCGTCGCGGCCGACCTGCAGCGCCCGAACGCGGTCACCCAGCTCGAGGTCGTCGGCGCCCAGGCCGGCGTGCCCGTCTACGCGCCCGAGCCCGGCAACGGCGTGGGTGATCCGGTCCGGGTCGCGCGCGACGGCGTGAAGTTCGCCCAGCAGAAACTGCACGACGTCGTCATCGTGGACACGGCCGGCCGCCTCGGCGTCGACGCCGACATGATGAAGCAGGCCGCGGACATCCGCGCCGCCATCGACCCGGACGAGGTTCTCTTCGTCATCGACGCCATGATCGGGCAGGACGCAGTGAGCACGGCCCGGGCGTTCCAGGCCGGCGTCGACTTCACCGGCGTGGTTCTGACCAAGCTCGACGGCGACGCGCGCGGTGGCGCAGCGCTGTCCATCGCCTCCCTCACCGGCCGGCCGATCATGTTCGCGTCCACGGGCGAGAGCCTCGACGACTTCGAGCCGTTCCACCCCGACCGCATGGCCAGCCGCATCCTCGACCTCGGTGACATCCTCACCCTGATCGAGCAGGCGCAGGGCGCGTTCGACGAGGACGAAGCCCGCAAGATGGCCGAGAAGTTCTCGACCGACACCTTCACCCTCGACGACTTCCTCGGCCAGATGCAGCAGCTGCGCAACATGGGTTCGATCAAGAAGATGATGGGCATGTTGCCGGGCGCCGGCGCCATGAAGGCGCAGCTGGAGAACTTCGACGAGCGCGAGATCGTGCGCACCGAGGCGATCATCCAGTCGATGACGAAGGCCGAGCGGGCCACTCCGAAACTGCTGAACGGATCCCGCCGGCTGCGGATCGCCCGCGGTGCCGGCTCGACCGTCACCGAGGTCAACCAGCTCGTCCAGCGCTTCGAGCAGGCCGCGAAGATGATGAAGACCGTCGCCCGCGGAGGCACGCCGAACATCCCGGGCATGGGCCCGATCCCCGGCGGCAGCTTCGGTGGCGGTCGCGGCAAGCAGCAGCCGAAGAAGAAGGGCTCGAAGTCGGGCAACCCGGCCAGGCGAGCGGCGGAGAACGCGGCCCTGGCGGCCGGCGAGAAGCCGGCCGCCGAGTCGGGCGTTCCGGGCGGCTCGGGCTTCGGGCTGGGCGGCGGGGCGCAGAAGCCCGGCGGTCCGAGCGAAGAAGAAATGGCCGCCCTGCAGAAGATGCTCGGGCGGTAGGCTCACACCACTCATCTAGCGGGGAGGCAGCGGATGCGCACGCGCAACACACGTCTCGTTCTCATCCTTGGCGCGTTGGCCCTCACCGCCGCCGTCCTTGCGGTCGCCCTCCTGGCCGGGTGCGCAACCGGCGCCGGGCCGTCCGGCGACCGGCCTTCCGGGCCGCCCAGCAGCGCCCCGGCCGGCCCCGCCCCGGAGGACCTGGTCGGAACCTGGGTCGTCGACGCGACCTTCCAGGTGCAGACCCAGCCGTTCCTGACGATCGCCGCCGATGGCACCTGGGCCGGCTCCGACGGCTGCAACGGCGTGCGGGGCACCTGGGAGCTCGAATCCGGCGGCGCCATCACGACGACTGCAGGGCCGCACACCCTCATCTACTGCGACGGCAAAGATCTGCCCACCCTCTTCGCCGACGCGAAGACGGTGGCCGTCGACGGCGACACGCTGACCCTGATGGATGCCGCCGGCGAGGTCACGGCGACCCTCGTCGCCGGCCGCGAGCAACGGCTGAAACCGCAGGCGTAGCTGAAACCGCAGGCGTAGTAGGCGTAGGAAACCGCAGGCGTAGTCTGGCCCGCATGAGCCCAGCCCGCATGAGCCCAGCCCGCATGAGCCCAGCCCGCATGAGCCCAGCCCGCATGAGCCCAGCACCCGTCCTGCCGGTGCGCCTCGGCGTGCAGGTCGCCCAGCAACACGGCACCATCGGCACGATCAGGGACACGGTGGCGGAGATCGAAGCCCTCGGGGTCGACGTCGTCTTCGACTGGGACCACTTCTTCCCGCTGTCCGGCGATCCGAACGGCCTGCACTTCGAGTCGTGGACGTTGCTGGCGGCGTGGGCGGAGCAGACCTCGACCATCCAGCTCGGCGCCCTGGTGAACTGCAACAGCTACCGCAACCCCGACCTGCAGGCCGACATGGCCCGCACGATCGACCAGATCAGCGGCGGGCGCTTCATCTTCGGCACGGGATCGGGCTGGTTCGAGCGCGACTACGACGAGTACGGCTACGAGTTCGGCACGGTGGGGACCCGCCTGGATGCCCTCGAGGCGGCCCTGCCGCGGATCGAGGCCCGATGGGCGAAGCTGAACCCCCCGCCGCTCCGCGACATCCCCGTGCTGATCGGCGGCGGAGGCGAGAAGAAGACGCTGCGCATCGTCGCCAGGCACGCCGACATCTGGCATTCCTTCTCGAACCCGCAGGTGCTCGAGCACAAGCTGGGCGTGCTGGCCGGCTGGTGCGACACCGTCGGCCGCGACATCGCCGAGATCGAGATCTCCACCGAGCTGCGCCGGCGCAGCGTCGACGAGGCCGACGAGCTGTACGCCCTCGGCACGCGGCTGTTCACGATCGGGGTGTCCGGCCCGCGCTACGACCTCGCGCCCGTGGTCGACTGGCTCGCCTGGCGCGACAGCAAGAACGCGCTCTGATCGGTGAGCCCCTTCCGCCATGCGGCCGGATGCGATTGACTCGGCACCATGGATCCCGGAACGCAATCGATGATCAACAGTCTTGCGGCGAACACGGGCCATTCCCTCGAGGAGTGGTTCGTGGTGCTGGAGGCGACCGGGCTTGGCAAACACACCGACCTGATGAACCATCTCAAGCGGGAGCACGGGCTGGGCCATGGCTTCGCGAACAGCATCGTGCTGCTCTTCCGCGCCCGGGACACAGACCAGGGCGACGACGCCCTCGTCGCAGCCCAGTACACGGGACCGAAGGCAGCCCTCCGCCCGACCTACGACGTGCTCGTCGCGGCCGTGTCCGGCTTCGGCCCCGACGTCGAGATCGCACCGAAGAAGGCGACCGTGTCGCTGCGCCGGTCGAAGCAGTTCGCGCTGATCGAGCCGGGCAGCAAGAGACTGCAGGTCGGTATCAACCTCACGGGCACCCCGCCGACCGAACGGCTGCTCGAAGCCGGCGGCATGTGCACCCACAAGGTCTGGGTGACGGCCCAGGACGAGATCGACGACGAGCTGATCGGTTGGCTCCGGGCGGCCTACGACCGGGCGTAGGCGACAGCGGGGCGGTCACACGATGACTGCCGTGCGCTCTGACATCACCCGATCACGAGAAAATAGACGGCAGCCACCACCCCGAGTGCACCGAACGTCGAGAACAGCAACACGTTCACGAGCGGCCGTTTTGACGTGTCCCACGCGGTATAGACGCCGGAAAGCGAGCAGCCCATCCCCACGATGGCAGCCGCCCACACGACGACAAGACCGAACTCGAGCGTGGCACCCGATGCGTCGGCGGCCGCAAAAAAGGGGTAGGCGGTCGGCACAATCACAATCGCCCCGGCCCCCGCAAGGAGCAGGGTCTGCACGACGGTGATCAGGGCCAGGCTCACCGGCCTCCTCCGGGCGACGGTCAGATGCCTGCCCCGCAGCCACACGGACCACGGAACGAAGACAACCGTCAGCACGGCTATGCCCAGTCCACCGACGAGCGCGCCCAGCCCGGTGAGAAACGCGTAGGAACGACCGTCCGAGTCTGTGAAAAAGTCCAGCACGAGCAGTGTCCCGCCGCCCGTATCTCGCTGAAGAACGAAGATGTCCCAGCCACTCAGCGTCTCGCCCGTGGCCGCGCCCAGCCACGGGAGAAATGACGCCACCATCACCGCGACGCCGCAGATGACCGCCACCAGGCCCGTGATCAGCGCACGGCGTTTCCAGTGCGTGGCAACTGCGGGGGGATGGAGAACGGGAGCCTCAGATATCGCAATCCAATTCCGGCCTCGTCGTCGGTGCGGTACCGGAACCATAGTGCCGGCATCGCGCCGGCAGCCCTCTTAGAGCGCGAGCCCGGTCCGGAGTTCCCGGCTGAGCGCCGCGACCACCGCCGGCAGGCTTCCCCCGTGCGCCTCCGCGACCTCGAGCTGGCGCTGGTAGCTGGCGCCGTGACTCAGGATCAGGTTCAACTGGAGCAACTCCGGCAGGCAGCCCAGACGTTCGGCGACGGGGGAGAGCACGTCGATGAGCCTGCGGATGTCCTCGGTGACCGGCCGTTCCGCTCCGGCAGCATCGAGGATGACCCGGGCGCCCAGCCCGTACCGGGCCGCCCGCCACTTGTTCTCCCGCACGAACCACGGCGGCATCGTCGGCACGTCCTCGCCGGCGTCCAGGGCCGTCGACATCCATTCGACCAGGCAGTGGATCAGGGCGGCGATGGCCCCGAGCTCCTGCTGCGTCGACACTCCGTCGCAGACCCGCACCTCGATCGTGCCCCAGCGCGCTGACGGCCGGATGTCCCAGCGCACCTCCGTCGCATCCTCGATGATGCCCGTGACGGTCATATCGTCGACGTAGCGCTCCCACGCCTCCCAGTCGGGCAGCATCCACGGCTGGCCGGCGGTGGGCAGCTGCTGGAACATGAGGGCGCGGTTGGAAGCGTAGCCGGTGTCGACTCCCGCCCAGAACGGGCTGGACGCCGACAGGGCCTGCAGGTGCGGGATGTAGGTGAGCATGCCGTTCAGGATCGGCATGACCTTGGCCCGGTCTTCTATCCCCACGTGCACGTGGATGCCCCAGATCATCATGTTGCGGCCCCACCACTGGGTGCGGTCGATCAGGCGGTGGTAGCGGGGTTTGTCGGTGATCTCCTGCTCGTACCACTGGCTGAACGGATGCGAGCCGCTGCAGATGACGCCCACGCCGCGCGGCTCGGTCACGGCGCGCACCTCGTCCAGCTGGGCGACGACATCCGCGACCGCCCCGGCGACGTTCGTGTGCACGCCGGAGACGAGTTCGATCGTGTTCAGCAGGAGTTCGCCGGTGATCTGCGGGTGCGGGGACCCGTCGTCGGCGCGGAGAGCGTCGAGCACCTCGGCGGCGAGGGGGACCAGGTCGCCGGTCGCGTTGTCGACGAGCGCGACTTCCCACTCGATGCCCACGGACGACCGAGCCGAGGGGGCGAATTCCATTCCCATGTGCGCTCCTCTGCTGGTGCCGGCAGCAGCTCGAGGAGCCGCGTCTGCGAACAATCCTGACACCGCGAGATCCGATTATCACAAACGGGGGGATGTCTGACAGAATGATTAGTCGAGTTCTCTTGCCGTCCGACCCTCTAATCAGACGCAGGAAAACCATATTGAGCTTGCTCCGAGTGTGCCCCCACGCTCACGGCTGTCAGTTCGCCAAACATCACTAACACAGGAGAATTGTGGCTGTCAAAATCCGTCTGAAGCGCATGGGCAAGATCCGTGCACCGTACTACCGCATCGTTGTCGCCGACTCGCGCACCAAGCGCGATGGCCGCGTCATCGAAGAGATCGGCATCTACCACCCCACGCAGGAGCCCTCCGTCATCGAGGTCAAGTCCGAGCGTGCGCAGTACTGGCTCGGCGTCGGCGCACAGCCGACCGAGCAGGTTGCCGCTCTCCTCAAGCTGACCGGCGACTGGGGCATCTTCAAGGGCGACAAGAACGCCAAGAGCACCGTCAAGATCAAGGAGCCGAAGGTTCCTTTCGTCGCCGACGAGAAGAAGAAGCCCGTTCTCAAGCCGAAGGCCGAGAAGCCCGTCGTCAAGGAAGAGGCTCCCGCAGCCGAAACGACCGAGGCTGACGCCGAGGCCACCGAGGACAAGGCGTAATCTTGCTCGCTCCCGCGCTGGCGCACCTCGTCAAGGGGATCGTTGATCACCCGGACGATGTGCACGTTGTTGCAAAGAACTCACCCCGTGGCGATGTTCTCGAGGTTCGTGTGAACCCCGAGGACCTCGGCCGGGTGATCGGTCGCGCCGGTCGCACCGCCAAGGCATTGCGCACCCTCGTGGCCGCGCTGGCCGACGGCAAGCGCGTTCGTGTCGACGTCGTTGACACTGATTTCTAACGTGAGCGACTCCACGCCGCAGCGCACCCAGCTACGCGTGGGGCGCCTGACGAAGGCCCATGGCCTCAAGGGCGCAATCAAGCTGGAACTGTTCACGGATGACCCGGGGCGACGTTTCGTCCCGGGCGCCGTGTTCACCCTCCAGGTGCCGACCAGCTCCCCCTGGCACGGCAAGACTCTCGAACTCGTCGAGCTGCGCTGGTACAACCAGCACGCCGTCGGGTTCTTCAAGGATGTTCCCGACCGCGAAGCGGCGGAAACCCTGGCCAAGGCGATCCTCTGGATCGACCAGGACTCGGCCGAGCAGTCGGACGAGGAAGATGCCTGGTACGACCACCAGCTGGTCGGGCTCGCCGTCGTCCGCGACGGCATCCAGGTCGGCACGCTGGCCCGGCTCGAGCACCTGCCCGCGCAGGACCTGCTCATCGTCAAGACGCCGGCCGGTGAGGTCATGGTGCCGTTCGTCAAGGCGATCGTGCCGTCCGTCGACGTCAAGGCCCGCATCATCACCATCACCCCGCCTCCCGGACTCTTCGAGGAGATCCCCGAGGAGCCCGAAGCCCCCGCGGAAACGCTGCCCGAAGCGGATGCCGCCGCATCCGCCCCAGAAGCGCCTCCCGCCCCGTAACACCCCGCGAAACTGCAGTTGTGCGCGTCATTCGCGCCTTTTATCGCGCACAACTGCGGTTTCGCGGGAGGGCGGAATACTCTTAATCCCCAGCCCTGGCCGCTCGCGTCGCTCGACGGGGTCTGCGTGCCGCCACAGCTTGGAGTTATCGCCCGAGTACTGCGGCGGCCGGATCAACGGCGCGCCCAGTCGGTGATTGGCCGCAGGACGCTCAGTCGAGCGTCACGGCCAACCCCGCGGCCCGATGGAGGGGCTGCCAGCGGTGCTCTTGTCTCCGAACGATGGCCAGAAGTGCCCGTTCGACCGACGCCCAATCCTGCATGACCCGTCGGTGGGTCACCCGAACGACGATGTAGCCCAGTTCGACCAGCGCAAGATCGCGCGCGCGGTCCCGCTCGTATGCCTGTGGGTTGTCGTGGTGCCTCTGGCTGTCCAGTTCCACGACGAGACGGTCACCGACAAGAAGGTCCAGCCAACCGATCCCGGGGACATGCACCTGGCAGCGGACTGTCACGTTGTGTGCCCTAAGCCCCAGCCGCGTGAGTGTTTCCAGGCCGGACCCGCAGCCCGAGTCGACGAGGTCCATCATCCACTCGTGCGAGTCGGGCAGTCGGGCCAGCGCCGTCGAGAGACGGTCTGCCGAGAGTAACCCCCGGTTCGTCGGTTTCGTCCCACGCGTCGCGCCGACTCGCCGACCGCGCGGCCCGACGACGCCCCGGCCGAGCTCACCCGTAACATCCCGCGAAACTGCAGTTGTGCGCGTCATTCGCCCGTCTTAGCGCGCACAACTGCGGTTTCGCGGAAGGGCGGATCGGTAGACTCGCAGCCATGCGCATCGACATTGTCACGATCTTTCCCGAGTTCTTCGGGGTGCTCGACATTTCGCTGCTGGGCAAGGCCCGCCAGACCGGCCTGATCGACCTGCGCGTGCACGACCTGCGCGATTCCACCCACGATCGGCACCGCACCGTCGACGACACCCCGTACGGCGGCGGCGCCGGCATGGTCATGAAGCCGGAGCCCTGGGGTGAGGCGCTTGACGGCATCCTCGCCGACACGGGCGCCGCGACCAACGCCGTGCCCGCCGAGGTGGCGGATGCCGCAACCGGCCCGGTGCTCATCTTCCCGTCGCCCGCGGGAGAGCAGTTCACCCAGGCCACCGCCCGTGAACTCGCCGAGGAGCCGAACCTGATCTTCGGCTGCGGGCGCTACGAGGGCATCGACCAGCGCGTCTTCGACCATTTCGCCAGTCGCGGCCGGGTGCGGCTAATCAGCCTCGGCGACTACGTGCTCAACGGGGGAGAGGTCGCGGTCATGGCCATGGTCGAGGCGATCGGCCGCCTCATTCCCGGCGTCGTGGGAAACCCGGAAAGCCTCGTCGAGGAGTCGCACGAGGACGGGCTGCTCGAATACCCCAGCTATACCAAGCCGGCGCTCTGGCGCGGGCTCGACGTGCCGCCGGTGCTGCGCAGCGGCAACCATGGGGCCGTCGCCGCCTGGCGCCGGGAGCAGCAGCTCGAGCGCACCGCACGGGTGCGTCCCGACCTTCTGCCCCCAGCGAACTCCGAGGAAATCGACGGCGGGCAGGGATAATCTGGTCCTGTGATCGTTCGCAGGATCTTCTACTACTGGCAGTTCATCGCCATCGGCGCGCTTCCCGTGTGGCTGCTCGTCGGTTCGTCGATCTTCGGCGCCGGCGCCTGGGAAGTGCTCGGGGTGATCATCGGCGCGATCGCGCTCGGCGTCGCCCTGCTCGCCGTCGCGCTGCTCGTCTACGCCCGCGCTGAGGTGCGGGAGACCAGGGCCGTCTCCTGGCCGGACGTCGGCGTCTTCGGCCTGTGGCACGCGCTCGTCATCGGGCTCGTGTTCAACGCGGCGGATGCGCCGGGGGTGTGGCTGCTGGCCGTCCTGGCCGGCATCGCGGCATTCTGGTTCGCGCTCTGGGAGTTGTTCGACGCCGCTCGGCGTCGTGTGCGCCAGGTCATCGAGTTCATCGACTCCACGTCCGGACCCCTGGTCACCGAGACCACGATCCTCGGCACCACCAACCTCGGGCCAACCCGTCCTGTCGACCCCAACGTGATCGTCATCCCGGAGAAGCCCACGAACCCCTGAGCGCCCGCTTTGCTGTCCGGCCCGGTTTCGTGACAGAATAGGCGTTTGTGCCGCGGTAAACCTCTGCCACAGGGGAGATTCGCCGTGTGCGGCACACATTGACTTATCGGTTGCTGAGGCGACGCGCGGACCGCGTGTGGCGAAGCATTATTCGTAGTCGACCTGTGGCGGGTACAGAGAGCGAAAAACCATGCATATTCTCGACCAGGTGGATGCCCCGTCACTGCGGAAAGACATCCCCGCCTTCCGGGCCGGCGACACCGTCAAGGTCCACGTCAACATCGTTGAAGGCACCCGCTCGCGCGTCCAGGTCTTCCAGGGCGTCGTTATCGGCCGCTCCGGTGAAGGCGTTCGCGAAACCTTCTGCGTTCGCAAGGTGAGCTTCCAGGTCGGCGTCGAGCGTACCTTCCCGGTGCACTCTCCCGTCATCGACCACATCGAGGTCGTCACCCGCGGCGCCGTGCGCCGCGCGAAGCTGTACTACCTGCGCAACCTCCGTGGCAAGAAGGCCAAGATCAAGGAAAAGCGCTTCAACTAATTCCGCGTCTGCTCCCGCTTCACAGCGGATTCGCAGGCCCCCGGGAATTCGTCCCTGAGCTCCTCACCCCTAAACTGGGTGCGGAGCTCAGGCGGTTTAATGACAGAAAACACTCTGCCCACGCGATCAGATCGCCTGGAATCAGAGACGCGGCGCAAGAAGCGCGGCGTCGGACTATTCCTTCGCGACCTCGTAATCATTTTCGTGGTCGCGCTGCTCATCTCGTTCATGATCAAGACCTTCCTGATCCGCTCGTTCTACATCCCCTCCGGTTCGATGGAGCAGACGCTGCTGCTGAACGACCGGATCATCGTGAACCAGCTCCAGCCCGGGATGTTCCCGGTCGAACACGGCGACGTCGTCGTGTTCCGCGATCCGGGCGGATGGCTGCCGCCGCAGCTGCCGGTGGAACAGAACGCCATCGTGGCCGGGATCGACTGGATCCTGTCCGTCGTCGGACTGTCGGCTCCCGACAGCAACGACCATCTCATCAAGCGCGTGATCGGACTGCCGGGCGACCACGTCGTCTGCTGCAACGCCCTCGGCCAGATGAGCGTGAATGGCGTTCCGCTTTCTGAGGAACCGTACGTGTCTCTTCCGCCCGGGGAAACCGAGGTGTCCAAGGATGACTTCGACGTCGTCGTTCCTGCGGACTCCCTGTGGGTCATGGGCGACAACCGCTACAACTCCAAGGATTCCCGGTACAACGGCACCACCCCCGGCAAGGGGTTCGTGCCGATGGACAACGTCGTCGGCCGCGCCTGCGTGATCAGCTGGCCTCTGAACCGCTGGGGCTGGCTGGATGACTACCCGGCCGTGTTCAGCGGGGTCGACGAGGCGCGCGATTAGGTGATGATGGCCGTCGTCGAGCCCGACCTCGAGACCGAACTCGCTCTCCTGGCCGGGGGAGCGAACTGTGTGATCGGCTGCGACGAGGTCGGGCGCGGCGCCCTGGCCGGGCCGGTGGCCGTGGGATTCGCCGTGATCAACGCAACCGTCGGCCCCTTCCCGGTGGGCTTGCGCGACTCGAAACTGCTCAGCGAACCGCGGCGCCTGGTGCTCGCCCCGCTGGCCGCAGCCTGGGCGCTGCACTCCGCCGTCGGGCTCGCCACCGCCCAGGAGGTCGACAGCCTGGGGATCATGGCGGCCCTGGGGCTCGCCGGCAAACGGGCCCTCACCGAGTTGTTCGCCGTCGGGGTCGACATTTCCGGCAGCGTCGTACTCCTGGACGGCGCTGACGACTGGCTGAACAAGGCGCTGAAGACGCCCCTGACCGTGGTCCCCCGGGTACGGGCCGACCAGGATTGCGGATCGGTTGCCGCGGCATCCGTGATCGCGAAGGTGCACCGCGACGCCCTGATGATCACGGCGGATGCCGTGCACCCCGGCTACGGCTGGGCAACGAACAAGGGCTACGGCAGCGCGCAGCACATGGGCGCGATAGTCGAGCTGGGGCCCAACGACCTGCACCGCAAGTCCTGGCTCAAGATCTCAGCGTAGGATTGAGTCACCATGGAAGAAGACGAGTTCGAGGACTACGACCGCGAAGTCGAGTTGGCCCTGTATCGCGAATACCGGGATGTCGTTGGACAGTTCCAATACGTCGTCGAGACCGAGAGGCGCTTCTATCTGGCCAACGAGGTTGAACTCGTTCGCCGTGACACGGAGCACGACTTCTATTTCGAGCTGACCATGAAGGATGTGTGGGTGTGGGATGTCTACCGCTCAGACCGCTTCGTGAAGTCGGTTCGCGTGCTGACCTTCAAGGACGTCAACGTGGAAGAACTCGCATCCAAGGAATTTGAGCTTCCCAAGGAGCTCGCGCTCGACGAGTAGCACCACCCGTTCACCGACCAGAAGGCTGTTCTTGACTCACGCATCTGACCGCGCCCGCGAAACCTGGATCAACAGGGAGGCACTGGCCGAAGCGATGATTCCCCTCATCGGCCGGCTGTACCGGGACAACCACGTCGTCACCTCGGTGCACGGCCGCAGCCTGGTCAACCAGTCGGTCGTCGGCCTGCTCAAGGCCCACCGCTTCGCCCGTCAGGTCGACGATGTCGAACTGCCGCTCGAGGAGACCCTGCCGCTGCTCCAGGCGCTCTGCACCCTCGGACTGGGCGCCGCCTCGATCGACCTGGCCCGGCTCAGCGCCGCCTGGAAGCGCGACGGTGCCGGCCGCACGCTCGACGAATTCCTCCGCGAGGAACTGGCCGAGGTCGTCGACCGGTGGGGACAGGGCGACAGCACGAGCACCGACGTCGTGCTCTACGGCTTCGGCCGAATCGGCCGCCTGCTCGCCCGCATCCTGATCGAACACGCCGGCGGCGGCCAGGGTCTGCGGCTTCGGGCCATCGTCGTGCGCAGGGGCTCGGACGACGACATCATCAAGCGTGCCAGCCTGCTGCGTCGCGACTCCGTGCACGGCCCGTTCGAGGGCACGATCTCGGTCGACACGACCAACAACACGATCCTCGCCAACGGCACGCTGATCCAGGTCATCTACTCGGGCGACCCGGCCAGCATCGACTACACGGCCTACGGCATCCACGACGCCATCGTCGTCGACAACACCGGCCGCTGGCGTGACGCGGAGGGCCTCTCCCAGCACCTCGCCTGCCCCGGAGTCGCACGGGTGCTGCTCACCGCGCCCGGCAAGGGCGAGCTCAAGAACATCGTGCACGGCATCAACGACTCCGCGATCACCGACGACGACGCCATCGTCACGGCGGCGTCCTGCACCACGAACGCGATCACGCCGGTGCTCAAGGCCGTCATGGACCGGTACGGCATCGTCGACGGCCACGTCGAGACCGTGCACTCGTTCACGAACGACCAGAACCTCATCGACAACTTCCACTCCGGCGAACGACGGGGCCGCTCGGCCGCCCTGAACATGGTGCTCACCGAGACCGGCGCGGCGAAGGCCGTCGCCAAGGCGCTGCCCGAACTGGCCGGCAAGCTCACCGGAAACGCCATCCGAGTGCCGACGCCCGACGTGTCGATGGCGATCCTGAACCTCAATCTGGTCAACGGCACGACGAAGGACGAGCTGAACGATTACCTGCGCACGATGTCGCTGAACTCGACCCTGCACAAGCAGATCGACTTCATCGACTCGCCCGAGGTGGTTTCCACCGACTTCCTCGGCTCTCGCCGGGCCGGCATCGTCGACGGGCTGGCCACGATCGTCACCGCCAAAAAGGCCATCCTCTACGTCTGGTACGACAACGAGTTCGGCTACAGCTGCCAGGTCATCCGGGTGCTCGAAGAGATGGCCGGGGTCAACCCGCCGGCCTTCCCGCGGGTGCGCGCGGTGGAGCTCCTGCCGACCGTGTAGTCAGCTTCGTCGGTTAGCGCGGTTCGCAGATCACCACGGGGATGTCCCGCGTCGTCCTGCGCTGGTAGTCCGCGTAGCCGCGGTAGGCGGCGACGATCTTCGGCCACAGCTCGGCCTTCTCCGCGGCGGTGGCGGTGCGGGCCCGCATGGGCGTTGTCGCGCCGTCAACCGTGAGTTCGACATCCGGATTGGCGACGAGGTTCAGGTACCACATGGGGTTACGGTCCCCGCCACCCTTGGAGGCGACCAGGACGTAGCGTCCCTCGCCGTGCACGGGTGCCGTGAGCATCGTCGACCGGTGATGGCCGGTCGCGCGCCCGATCGTGTGAAGTTCGACGGCCGGCATCGTGCCGATCGACCGCAGGAGCCGGCCGCCGGAAAGCTTCAGCAGGGCCCGATGCCCGCCGCTCATCGCCCGCATCATCAGGTCGGTCAGGTTGTTGCGAAGGCTCATCTGACCAGCCTACGAGGCTCTGGGGTCGCCGCCTTCGAATGTCGGTGGTCGGGTATTGACTGTTCTCATGGACCTCATCACTGAGTACCTGACTTACCCGGACAATGAGTTCGGGGATGGCAAGCCCGGGG
>NZ_SOHC01000001.1:0-24851 GCF_004403955.1 Cryobacterium sp. TMT1-2-1 | reverse complement strand
CTGCGCCGGGGAGGTGCGGGACGCGGGGGCGGACGCGGAGAGCACGCCGGCGATCAGGGCGCCGGCAGCCAGGACGACCGCCACCGGCACGAGCACGGCGGCGCGGCGGACGCGCCACCGCCCTCCCGGGCTGGAACCGGGCAGACGTTGGTCAGGCACGAGGTCGAGCCTACCCTCGGCCGCGCGGCGGCAACCGGCGCCGCCCGCGTCGGCGAAGGCGGAACGGCCCGCTCCGGTGAGCTGCACCGCCGAGGGGAATGAACGGTGGCCGCACCGGGTTGTCGGTGAGATGCGTATTGTCATTGCTGGTGCACACGGAAAGATCGCCCGACACCTGACCCGGGCGCTGGTTCGGGACGGGCACGAGGTGACCGGGCTGATCCGGAGCGAGGCGCAGGGCGCCGACCTCATGGTCGACGGCGCGGCTCCGGTGGTGCTCGACCTCGAGAGCGCCTCGGTCGCTGATCTGGCCCGGGTCCTGTCCGGCGCGGATGTTGCGGTGTTCGCCGCCGGGGCGGGAGCCGGCAGCGGAGACGCCCGGAAAGAGTCGGTCGACCTCGGCGCATCCGTGCTGCTGGCCGACGCGGCGGAGGCCGCGGGCGTGCCGCGTTTCATCCAGATCTCCTCGACCGGGGTCGAATCGGTGCGGGACAGTGCGGTGCCCGACTCGGTGCCCGCCGATTTCGTTGCGTACCTCCGGGCCAAGCTGGCCGCCGAGGAGGATCTCGCCGCGCGCCCGCTGGCCTGGACCATCGTTCGCCCCGGCGGGCTCATCGACGACCCGGGCACCGGGGCCGTGCGGCTCGACCTCACCGGCCCGGGACACCTCGAGCCCGGCCGGTCCGAGCCGCGAGGGACCGTGCCTCGCGCCGACGTCGCAGCCGTGCTCGCCGAGCTGGTGCGAACCGGCGCCGGCACGCGGCAGGTGCTGCACCTGCTCTCGGGCACGGTTCCCGTCGCCGACGCCGTGGCGGCGCTGGGCTAGCACCGACGACGTCGAATGTCGGACGGTGCCGATAGAACGGTCGCAATGATTCCCAACAAAGGAGGAAGCGACATGAACGTTCTCGTGGCGACATCCCTGTCCCAGGGCACTCGAGACGACGACTACCACTGGTGCGTCGAAGGCGAATTAGTGACGATCCAGGAACCGTGCGCGTGCGACAGCGTCCACCCGGAGTCCGGTTGCGGCTGCTCCCGTGGATTCGCCGGCCTGAGCTCCCAGCGCGCGACGACAACTGCGCGGATCGCTGAGATTCCCGGCTTCACGGTCGGCGACTACGTCGCTGCACTCGCATCCGGGCTCTCCGCACAGGGTTGGGATCCCGCAGACGCCGAGGGGCTCGCGCGGGATCAACTGGCCCTCATCGCGGGATGGCCCACGGATGCGATCCTCGAGCGGTCCTACGACAGGATCAGCATTCGGCGGCGTCCATCGGCACCGGGCTTCGACGGGCCCGGCCACCGGTGATCGGGCCGGGGTCTCGACAAGCTCGACCACCGATGGTCGAGGCCAGTCGGGATCAGTCCAGCTGCGGCACGACCTCGCGGGCGATGAAGTCCAGGTGGTCGAGGTCGGACAGATCCATGATCTGCAAGTAGACGCACTCCACGCCGTCGGCGGCGAGGGCGCCCAGCCGGTCCACGATCTCGGATGCGGTGCCGGCCACGCCGTGCTGGCGCAGCTCGGCCGGCTCGCGGCCGACCGCGGCGGCCCGGCGGGCGAACTCTGCCTCGTCCCGCCCCGCAACGGCGATCAGGGCGGCCGAGTAGACGAGCTCGTGCGGGTCGCGGCCGATGGCCGTGCAGGCCGCGCGGACGCCGGCGAACTTGCCCGGAATGTCCGCGAACTCGGGGAACGGCAGGTTGAACTCGGTGCCGAAGCGGGCGGCCAGGGCCGGGGTGCGTTGAGGCCCGCCGCCGCCGACGATGACCGGAACGCGCGCCTGCACGGGCTTCGGCAGCGCCGGGGAGTCGACGAGCCTGTAGTGCTCGCCGGCGAAGCTGTAGCTCTGTCCGACCGGGGTCGCCCACAGTCCGGTGACGATCTCGAGTTGTTCCTCGAGCATGCCGAAGCGCTTCCGCGGGAACGGGATGCCGTAGGCGAGGTGTTCCCTCTCGAACCAGCCGGTGCCGAGGCCGAGTTCGACCCGGCCGCCCGACATCTGGTCGACCTGGGCCGCCTGGATCGCGAGGATCCCCGGCGGACGGAAGGTCACCGACGAGACGAGGGTGCCGAGGCGGATGCGCCGCGTCTCGCGGGCGAGCCCGGCCAGGGTGGTCCAGGCATCCGTCGGGCCCGGCAGACCGGAGGCGTCGCCCATCGCGAGGTAGTGGTCGGAGCGGAAGAACGCGTCGAAGCCGAGCGACTCCGTGGCCTGGGCGACGGCGAGGATGTCGTCGTAGGTGCCGCCCTGCTGCGGTTCGGTGAAGATGCGAAGTCTCATGGGTTCAGTGTTTCAGGTCTCGACAGGCTCGACCTCCGGGGCGGGCGGGCCGAGGAACTCGACGTCGGGCAGGGGCGCGAACCGCGTGCGCATCACCGCGATCGATTCCGGGTTCTGGTCGACGAGCACGAAGCGGCGTCCGAGGGCGGCGGCGACCGCGCCGGTGGTGCCGCTGCCGGCGAAGAAGTCGAGCACCCAGTCGCCTTCGCGACTGGAGGCCTGGATCATCCGCCGCAGGATGCCGATCGGCTTCTGGGTGGGGTACCCGGTCTTCTCCTTGCCCGTGGGCGACACGATCGTGTGCCACCAGACATCCGTCGGCAGCTTGCCGCGCGCGACCTTCTCGGGCGTGACCAGCCCGGGCGCCATGTACGGCTCGCGGTCGACGGTGCTCGAGTCGAAGTAGTACCGGGCCGGGTTCTTCACGTAGACGAGGATCGTGTCGTGCTTGGTCGGCCAGCGGTTCTTCGACTTCGCCCCATAGTCGTAGGCCCAGATCAGTTCGTTGAGGAAGCAGTCCCGGCCGAAGAGCGCGTCGAGCAGCACCTTGGCGTAGTGCGCCTCCCGGTAGTCGAGGTGCAGGTACAGGGTGCCGTCGTCGGCGAGCAGGCGCCAGGCTTCGATCAGGCGCGGTTCAAGAAAGGCCCAGTAATCCTCGAACTGGTCGTCGTAGCCGAGCAGGTCGCCCTTGATCCGCTCGTACAACTGACCCTTGAAACCGGTGATGGTGCCGGCCGCGCGCGCGCCCTTTCCCGGGCTTGCCGGCGGCGTCGGCAGGCGCACCGACGTCGTTGTGCGGCGATTCTGCACGCGGCCCGTGTTGAACGGGGGGTCGAGGTAGATCAGAGTGAAGGACGCGTCCGGCAGTGCGGGGAGCACCTCGAGGTTGTCGGCGTGGATGACGCGGCTGGGAGACGTCTGTGACCACGCAATAGGCATTCCCTCATTCTGCCAGTCGACATAGCCCGCGGGAGCTAGCTGGGATCCGGCCCCGGTCGCCGGTCGATTCGCGGCTCGTCGTCTCGCAGCTGGTGGTCGTCTCGCAGCTGGATGGTGATGCGGCCGTCGTAGACCTTGTCTGCGGCCGGATCCCCGGCGAGGGGCGCGGGCGCCGGGAGCACGCTCTGGCGGTCCAGCTCGATGGCGGCCTCATGCCGAGCGGGCGCGAAGACCTCGTCGCCGATGCTCACGATGCTTCCGCCGCCGCCAGGGCGATGGTTCTTGTTCGAAAGGTCGATCCAGCCGAGCCGGTTGGCCAGGTATCCGAGCAGCACAAAGCCGGCCAGGCCGATCGGAAACCACCACTCCATTCCGCCAGTCTACCGAGGGGCGCGCAGTCCGCCGGGCGGCATCCGGTCAGGGAACGCGGGTGATCCATTCGTCCGTGCCGAACTTGGTGACGACAAGCTCGGCCGCCTTCGCGTACTCCTCGTCGGTGATGTCGCCGGAACGCGCACCATAGAGCTCGATGAAGGTGTCCTTCATCCGTTCGATGATTTCGTCGCGGCCCAGGCCGGTCTGGCTGCGCAGCGGGTCGACCCGCTTGGCCGCGCTGGTGATGCCCTTGTCGCTCAGCTTCTCGCGGCCGATGCGCAGCACCTGGACCATCTTGTCGCCGTCCATGTCGTAGCTCATGGTGACGTGGTGCAGCACGGCGCCGCTGCCGAGCCGCTTCTGCGCGGCTCCGCCGATCTTGCCCTTCGGGCTCGTGATGTCGTTGAGCGGCTGGTAGTACGCGTCGATGCCGAGTGACTTGAGCGCGGTGAGCACCCAGTCGTCGAGGAAGGCGTACGAGTCGGCGAAGGTCATCCCCTGGACCAGTTCGACCGGCGCGTAGATCGAATACGTGATGACCGATCCGGCCTCCATGAACATGGCGCCGCCGCCGGTGATCCGGCGCACGACGGTGAAGCCGTGCAGGGCGGCGTTGGCGGGGTCGACCTCGTTCTTCAGTGACTGGAAACTGCCGATCACCACGGCCGGCTCGTTCCACTCCCAGATGCGGAGCGTGGGCTTGCGGCGTCCTTCGCCGACCTCGATCGCGAGCACCTCGTCCAGCGCCATCTGCATCATCGGCGCAACCGGCTTGGAGTGGATGAGCTGCCAGTCGTAGTCGCGCCAGCCGCTGGCCTGGGCCAGGGACCGGCGGATCGCGACCGCCACGGACTCCGGCGAGAAGCCGAGCAGGGTCGCGTGCGCGGGCAGCGCCCCCCGCACCGCGGCGGCGATGGTCGCGGCGTCGCTGCCGACCGGCAGGCCGTTCACCGCGGCGTTGATGTCCTCGAGGGCGTCGTCCGGGTCGAGGAAGAAGTCTCCGGCCAGCCGGAAGTTGACGATCTTGTCGTCGACCACGTCGAGATCGACAACCACGAGCTTGCCACCTGGAACCTTGTATTCACCGTGCATGGGGCAAGCCTAATCGCCCGGGCCCCCGACATCCGCGTGCGCGCGGAAGCGCTCATCGAGCCAGGCGACGAGGTCGGCGACGACGTCCGCCCGGTTGGTTTCGTTGAAGACCTCGTGGCGGGCGCCGGGGTACACGACCAGCCTCACGTCGCGCAGGCCGGATCGCCGCGTATATGCCTTGACGAGCATGCGTGCGCTGCGCTCTCCGCCGACGGTGTCGTCGCCGCCCACCTGGATCAGCAGCGGGAGGGCGGGCGGCAGCCCCTGGGCCGGTCGACCGAAGATCCGGGCCGCCTCGCGCAGCCCGAAAAGCCGGGCCAGGGGGGTCGTCGTGGTGAGCGGATCCGCGATGAACGCGTCGGCCACCGCGGGGTCGCGGCTCAGCCACTCGACGCCCGTCGTGCCGAGGTGCTTGTGTTTGCGGTTGAGGTCACCGCTGTCGAGGTAGCCGGGCCAGCGATACGCGGTGCCGCTGAGCACGATGGCGTCGTAGTCGGCCGGGTACTGGTTCATGATCATCTGCACCATGAACGACCCCCAGCTGTGCCCGAGCAGCACGAGGGGCAGCCCCGGCTGCTGGGAGCGGATGATCCCGCTCAGCTGGTGCACGCCGGCGACGGCCGCGCGCATCCCGCCCGGCCCGAGCCGGCCGATCTTCGACAGGTCGCCTCCGTGCTGATCGAGTCCGGTCTGGCCGTGGCCGCGGTGGTCGTCCGCGTAGACCGTGTAGCCGGCGGCGTTGAGCGCCCGCGCGAGTTCCGCGTAGCGGCCGGCGTGCTCCCCCACCCCGTGAGCGAGCTGAACCACGGCCCGCGCGTTCGGGACCGGCCAGGCGTAGTAGGTGATCTCGACGCCGTAATCATCCGTGAAGGTGGGCACGGTGTCATTCTGGCAGCAGACGGCAGCGCAGAGGAATACTTAGCAACGCTAATTGGTTATGCTCAATGCTTATGGAATCCGCGACCCCTGCCCCCGCCTCGACACCGGCCCGGCGCAGCAGCGTTGCAGAACTCAGCCACGACTTCCGGATCGCCAACGGCCGGCTGGCCCGGCGCCTCCGCCAGGAGAAGGCGGAGAACGAGCTCAGCGGTGGCCAGTTCTCTGCCCTCGGCACCCTCTTCGTCGACGGACCGCTGACCCTCGGCGAGTTGAGCGAACTCGAACACGTCACACCGCCCTCGATGAACCGCACCGTCAACTGCCTCGTTGAGGCGGGCCTCGTGCAGCGGGCCGGAGCCGAAGACGACGGCCGCAAGGTCGTGCTCAGCGCATCCGAGCAGGGCCAGGCGCTCATGCGCGAGACCCGGATGCGCCGGGACGCCTGGCTGGCCACGCGCGTCAGTGCCCTCACCCCCGAGCGTCGCCGCGTGCTCGCCGAGGCGACGCTCATCATGAGGGGACTGGCCGACAGTTGAGTGCGATGTTCCGCTCCCTGGGCGGCGTGAATTACCGGATCTGGTTCGCCGGCGCCCTCGTGTCGAACATCGGCACCTGGATGCAGCGCACCGCGCAGGACTGGATCGTGCTCACCGAGCTGACCGATCACAATGCCACCGCGGTCGGCATCGTCATGGCGCTCCAGTTCGGGCCGCAGCTGCTCCTGATGCCCTGGTCGGGCCTGATCGCCGACCGCTTCAACCGGCGCCGGCTGCTCATCCTCACCCAGACCCTGATGGCGATTCTCGCCCTCGGGCTCGGCATCATCACGGTGACCGGGGTGGTGGAGCTCTGGCACGTCTACCTCTTCGCCCTCGCCCTCGGGGTCGTCGCGGCGATCGACGCGCCGGCCCGGCAGACGTTCGTCTCCGAGCTCGTCGCCGATGACAACCTGTCGAACGCCGTCGCGTTGAACTCGGCGTCATTCAACGGGGCCCGGCTGATCGGACCGGCCGCCGCGGGCATCCTCACCGTCGCCGTCGGTGCGGGCTGGGTCTTCCTGATCAACGCGGCCACCTTCGCCGTGACCGTGCTCGCGATGCTGCTGCTGCGCCGGGAGAAACTCCGGGCGCAGCCGAAGGCATCCCGGGAGCGAGGCCAGCTGGTGGCCGGGTTCCGCTATGTCTGGCGCCGGCCGGACATCGTGGTCGTGCTGATCACCGTGTTCCTGGTCGGCACGTTCGGCTTCAACTTCGCGATCTTCACGGCGACGATGGCGACCGTCGAGTTCGGGATGGGCGCCGGGGAATTCGGCCTGCTCAGCTCGATCATGGCCATCGGGTCGGTGGCCGGGGCCCTGCTCTCGGCGCACCGCAGCCGGCCGCGGCTCCGGCTCGTGGTCGTCGGCGCCGCGACATTCGGTATCGCCTGCGGGGTTGCGGCCCTGATGCCCACCTACGCCGCCTTCGCGATCGCCCTGGCGCTCGTAGGGTTCTCCGCCATCACCCTGATGACGACCGCGAACGCCTACGTGCAGACGACGACCACCCCTGCCATGCGCGGCCGCGTCATGGCCCTGTACATGGCGATCTTCGCCGGCGGCACCCCGCTCGGCGCTCCGCTGGTGGGCTGGGTCACCGACCAGTACGGCCCACGCTGGGGGCTCGGGGTCGCCGCCCTGTCCGGGATCCTGGCCGCCGCCGCCGTGCTGTTCTGGATGATCAAGTACCGCCGGCTGCGCGTGCGCTTCCGCCCGCGCGGCACGCCGCGGCTGCTCGTGCGGCACGACGGGTCCGGCCGCGACCGCGAAACCGCGACCCGGGAGATCGCCATCGTCGAGGCAACCACCCCCCGCTGAGCCGCCCTTAACCCCCTAATCCCCTAATCTCCCGCGAGCCCCCCGCAAACATCCCGCGAAACCGCAGTTGTGCGCGCTAAAGCGCGTTCATAACGCGCACAAATGCAGTTTCGCGGGGCTAACGGGCGCCTCTAGGCTCGGAAGATGACTTCTCCGCGATTGCGTGTCAGTGTGCCGGAAACGAAACTGCGGGAGGCCCTCGGCGACCTGCCCGACGGGGTCGAGCTTCTCGACTGGGAGCTGACCGGTCCGGCGCCGGTGCCCGTCATCGACATCGTGGTGACGCCGTATATGGGCAAACCGGCCGGCCTCGCGCACCTCGCCGGCGTGACGACGCGCCTGGTGCAGAGCCAGTCGATCGGCTACGACCAGGTCAAGGCGGCGCTGCCGGCCGGGCACGTGTTCGCCAACGCGGCCACCGTGCACGAGACGTCGACCGCCGAACTCACCCTGGCGCTGATCCTGGCCTCACAGCGCGGCATCCCGGACTTCGTGCGGGCGGCAACCGAGGGCCGTTGGGCCCCTGCCCAGCACGCGAGCCTCGCCGACCGCACCGTGCTGCTGGTGGGCTTCGGCGGCGTGGGCCAGGCGATCGAGGCCCGGCTGCTCCCGTTCGAGACCACTGTCGTGCGCGTGGCCCGCACCGCCCGCTCCGACGACCGCGGCGTGATCCACGGGTTCGAGTCACTGCCCGGACTGCTCCCCCAGGCCGACATCGTCGTCGTCGGCGTGCCGCTCACCGCGTCGACGACGCACCTGGTCGACGACGCCTTCCTCGGCCGGATGCGCGACGGCAGCCTGCTCGTGAACATCGCCCGCGGCCCGGTGGCGGACACCGACGCGCTGCTCGCCCACGCCGGCAGCGGGCGCCTGCGGCTCGCCCTCGACGTGACCGATCCGGAGCCGCTGCCCCAGGGGCATCCGCTCTTCGCCCTGCCCAATGTGCTGATCTCCCCGCACGTCGGTGGAGCCTCGACGGCCATGCTGCCGCGGATGGCCCGCCTGCTGCGCGGCCAGATCAACCGGATGCTGCGCGGCGAGGCCCCCGCCAACGTGGTGCTGCGCACGGACTGATTTTCAGATTGAGTTGCGGAGAAAGTGCCTTCAATCCCCCAACGAAGGTACCTTCTCCGCAACTGAGCCGGACGGTGCGAGCGCGGAGTGAGTCATGTACTGTGGTCAGACCACACCAGTGAGCATCACCCCAGGTCGAGGAGGACCATCGTGCCCGACGACGACCGCCGCGCCTGGGAGACCGTGCTCGCCCACATCGAGACTGACCTGCTCGAAGGCCGCCTCCGTCCGGGCGACCGTCTGCCCGGTGAGCGCGCCCTGGCCGTGGAGCTGGGCGTGGGCCGGTCCAGCGTGCGCGAGGCGATCCGCGTGCTCGAGGTTCTCGGGCTGATCCGCACGGCGACCGGCTCCGGCCCCTCCGCCGGCGCGATCATCGTCGCCCTCCCCGGCGGCGGCATGTCGGCCCTGATGCGGTTGCAGATGGCCGCCCGGGGATTCCCGGTCGCCGACGTCGTGAAGACCCGTCTCGTGCTCGAGGCCTCGGTCGTGACCGAGCTGGCCGGGGCGCCGAATCGGCCCGACCTCGCCGGGTCGGAGGCGCTGCTTCGCGCGATGGAGTCCCGGGAGTTGACCGAGGCCGAGTTCCTGGCCCTCGACGCACAGTTCCACGTCTCGCTGGCCGAGGCGTCCGGCAACCAGGTCGTCACGGCGATGATGGCCGGCCTGCGGAGCGCCATCGAAGGCTACGCGCGCGCCGGAGTTCCCGGCCTCGTCTCGTGGCCCGCAACATCCGCCCGCCTCATGCTCGAGCACCGCGCCATCCTCGCGGCCGTCGCCTCCACCGACGCGGAGGCCGCACGCCTGGCCGTGCAATCCCACATCTCCGGCTACTACGCCGAAACCCACCTCACCTAACCCAGGCCCAACAGGAAGAAGGCACTCGATGGTTCAACGACGCATCCCGAAGATCCAGGATCTCGCCCCGCTGATGCAGTTCAAGACGCCGGAGCTGAACGCGAAGAAGCGCCGCCTCGACGCCGCGCTCACCATCTACGACCTGCGCGACATCGCCAAGAAGCGCACCCCCCGGGCCGCGTTCGACTACACGGATGGCGCCGCCGAGGCGGAACTCTCGCTCGGCCGGGCGCGCCAGGCCTTCGAGGACATCGAGTTCAACCCGTCGATCCTGCGCGACGTGTCGACGGTGAACACCGGCTGGGACGTGCTCGGCGCGCCCGTCGCCCAGCCGTTCGGCATCGCCCCGACCGGCTTCACCCGGATGATGCAGACCGAGGGTGAGACCGCGGGCGCCCACGCGGCGGCCAGGGCCGGCATCCCGTTCTCGTTGTCGACGATGGGGACGACCTCGATCGAAGACGTCAAGGCCGCGAACCCCGACGGGCGCAACTGGTTCCAGCTGTACATGTGGAAGGACCGCGACCGCTCGATGGCCCTCGTCGACCGGGCCGCGAAGGCCGGCTTCGACACCCTCCTCGTGACCGTGGACGTGCCGGTCGCCGGCGCGCGCCTGCGCGACAAGCGCAACGGCTTCTCGATCCCGCCGGCGCTGACCGCGGGCACGGTGCTGAACGCGCTGCCCCGCCCGGAGTGGTGGATCAACTTCCTCACCACCGAACCGCTCGCCTTCGCCAGCCTGGACCGCTGGAGCGGCACCGTCGCCGACCTGCTCGACACCATGTTCGACCCGACCGTGACGTTTGAGGACCTCGCCTGGATCAAGGCGCAATGGCCCGGCAAGATCGTCGTCAAGGGCGTGCAGACCGTGGCCGACGCGAAGCGGCTGGTCGACCTCGGCGTGGACGGCATCATCCTCTCCAACCACGGCGGACGCCAGCTCGACCGCGCCCCGATCCCGTTCCACCTCCTGCCGCAGGTCGTGCGCGAGGTCGGCTCCGAGATGGAGGTGCACCTCGACACCGGGATCATGAGCGGAGCGGATGTCGTCGCATCCGTCGCCCTCGGCGCGCGTTTCACGCTGGTCGGGCGCGCGTACCTGTACGGCCTGATGGCCGGCGGGGAGGCCGGCGTCGACCGGGCGATCGCGATCCTCTCCGAGCAGGTGTCGCGCACGATGCGCCTGCTCGGCGTGAACTCGCTCGAGGAGCTCGAGCCCGGGCACGTGACGCAGCTGACCCGGCTCAGCCGGATCGCGGCCGAGGCGCCCGCCCCGGCATCCGTGGTTCTCTAGACGGCGCCGTTGGCTGCGCCCAGAATCGCCGAATCTGCCGAGTGTCGCCGATACAACGGGTCGACTCGGTAGATTCGGCGACACTCGGCGCCGTTGATTGGCCGCGGGGGGCCACCTCGGCCGCGAAGCGCTGGATGGTCGCGGCGTCATCCGTGGCCAGGATGTACTCGCTCATCCCGTGCTCGAGCGTCATCGACGCGAGATCCTCGGCCCACCGGCCGGGCGGCCCGCGCAGCAGTCCCTCGGCGCTCGGGGTGAACGCCCCGCCCACGTTGAGCAGCCGCCTGATCGACCGGGGATCCCGCCCCGCCTCGGCCGCGCCGTCATCGATCCGCGCATTCAGGGCCGTGCGGTCGAGTTGCCCGGTCGTGCCGGGCAAACTCGACCGCAACGGTCACGGTCGGCGTTGAACGACCGCGCCGAAACGCGGCGAGGTGCGATCAGGCGGCGGGGCTGGCGAGTTCCTCGAGCACGCCGGCCAGCTGCTCGACGAGCCAATCGATGTCTTCGGCCGACACGACGAGGGGCGGCGCCAGACGGATGGTCGAGCCGTGCGTGTCCTTCGCGAGCACGCCGCGGGCCAGGAGCGCCTCGCTCACCGCACGCCCGGACGCGAGCTCCGGGTCGATGTCGATGCCGGCCCAGAGGCCCGCGCCGCGCACCGCGAGGACGCCGTGTCCGATCAGCCTCGTCAGCCCGGCGTGCAGGTGCTCGCCGAGTTCGCGGGCGCGCTGCTGGAATTCGCCGGTCTCCAGCATCGTCACCACGGCGAGGCCGACGGCCGCCGCCAGCGGGTTGCCGCCGAAGGTCGAGCCGTGCTCGCCGGGCTTCAGCACGCCGAGGATGTCGCTGTTTCCGACCACCGCGGACACCGGCACGATGCCGCCGCCGAGGGCCTTGCCGAGCAGGTAGAGGTCAGGCACGACCCCGACCAGGTCGCAGGCGAACGTCGAACCGGTGCGGCCGAGGCCGGACTGGATCTCGTCGGCGATGAACAGCACGTTCTGGCGGCTCGTGATCTCGCGCACGGTGGGCAGGTAGCCGGCCGGCGGCACGACGATGCCGGCCTCGCCCTGGATCGGCTCGATCAGCACGGCGACGGTGTTCGCGTCGATCATGGCCTCGAGCGCCTCCACGTCACCGTAGGGAACCGTGCGGAACCCGGGCGTGAACGGCCCGAAGTCCGCCCTAGCCGACTCGTCATCCGAGAAGCTGATGATCGTGGTCGTGCGGCCGTGGAAGTTGCCGCCGGCGACGATGATGTTCGCCTGCAGGGGCGCGACGCCCTTCACCCGGTAGCCCCAGGCGCGGGCGACCTTGACGGCGGATTCGACCGCCTCGGCGCCCGTGTTCATCGGCAGGACCATGTCCTTGCCCGAGAGCTTCGCCAGGGCGGTGACGAACGGGCCGAGCTGGTCGTTGTGGAACGCGCGGCTGGTGAGCGTGATCCGTCCGAGCTGCGCGCGCGCGGCATCCAGCAGCACCGGGTTGGAGTGGCCGAAGTTCACGGCCGAGTAGGCGGCGAGGCAGTCGAGGTAGCGTCGGCCGTCGATGTCGGTCACCCAGGCACCCTCACCGGATGCCACGACAACGGGCAGCGGGTGGTAGTTGTGGGCGGCGTGCTCGTTCTCGAGCGCGATGGCCTGGGCCTGGCGGGGCGTGGTGGTCAGGCTCGGCGCGGCGTGGGTGGTGTGGGTCATTGTTTCCTCGCTCATCGTCGGAGTTCCAGGGTGCAGCACTTGACGCCGCCGCCGCCGAGCAGCAGCTCGGACAGGTCGACGCCGATCGGGTTGTAGCCGCGGGCGCGCAGCTCGCGTTCGAAATCCTTCGCGCGCGAGGCGATGACCACGTTGTAGCCGTCGGAGTAGGAGTTGAGGCCGAGGATGGCGGCGTCCGCTTCGGTCGCGATGATGGCATCCGGAAAGCGCTCGCGCAGGATCGCCAGGCTGGCCTCGTCGAAGGCGCTCGGCAGGTAGGCGATGTTGGTGTCGTCGAGCACGGCGATCGCGGTGTCGAGGTGGTAGAAGTTCGGGTTGACCAGCGTGAGCGTGATCACCGTGCGGCCGTAGATGCCGGCGATCTCCTCGTGGCTGTTCGACGCGCTGCGGAAGCCCGTGCCGGCCAGCATGACGTCGCCGACGAGCAGGAAGTCGCCCTCGCCCTCGTTGACCTCGGCGGGATCGCGCACGTCGAATCCGTTGGCGCGGAACCAGTCCATGTACGCCGGACCCTCCGGCTGGCGCTGCGGGTAGGTGAACCGGGCGCCGTAGGCGATGTTGTCGATGACGAAACCGCCGTTGGCCGCGTAGACCATGTCGGGCAGGCCGTCGATCGGGTCGATCAGGTGCACGTCGTAGCCGAGGCCGAGGTAGGTGTCGTACAGGGTCTGCCACTGGGCCACCGCGAGGGACGTGTCGGTCGGCAGCGCCGGGTCCATCCACGGGTTGATCCGGTAGACCACGGTGAAGTAGTCGGGCTTGCACATGAGGACGGTGCGCTTGACGGCCGTGCGCACCGGAACGTCCGGCGTCACGAGTTCCTCGAGATTGGTCGACATGGGATCTCCTTGCTCTGCGCTCCGGCCCGATACCCGGGGGTCGGTGCGTGGGGTGGATGGCGGACCAAGTCGCTCACGAGAGCCCGGCGAGATCGGTTCACGATCCCGCGCGGGACGCCGCCTCAAGTCTCACACAGCCGGAATCAATGGTGCACGCTAATTCGCGCACGAAATCAGCGTGCTTCCCGCCCCCTGCGCACGATTCACGGCGCGCAGCAGGTCAGCGGCGCAGTTCCTGGGACACGCACTTCACTCCGCCGCCGCTCTTGAGGAGCTCGGACAGGTCGACCGGAACCGGGGTGTACCCGGCGGCGGCGAGGGCCGCGATGTAGTCGTGCGCGTCCTGGGCGACGACCACGTTGCGCCCGTCGGACACCGAATTGAGCGCGAGGATCGCGGCCTCCTCCTCGGAGACGAGGATCGAGTCGGGGAAGCGGTCGGCGAGCAGCGCCCGGCCGGCCTCGTCGAACGCGCTCGGCAGGTAGGCGATCCGTGCCGGGCCGTCGATCGCCTCGGAATCCAGGACCGTGAGGGCGACGTCGAGGTGGTAGAAGCGCTCGTCGACGAGGCGCAGGCTGAGCACCTCACGGCCGAAGACGCGCGCGAGTTCGGTGTGGCTCTCCGCGCTCGAACGGAAGCCGTGGCCGGCCAGGATCACGCCGCCGGCGAACGCGAAGTCGCCTTCGCCCTCATTGACGGATGCCGGCTCGTGCGTCTCGAAACCGTGCGCGGCGAACCAGGCGCGGAAGGAGTCCGCCTCCGCCCGCCGCTCCGGGTGGGCGAAGCTCGCCACGTAGGCCCGGCCGTCGACGGTGAAGCCTCCGTTGGCGGCGAAGACCATGTCGACGAGCCCGGGGACCGGGCCGAGGAACGCTACCTCGTGGCCGAGGCCGCGGTAGACGCCCACGAGTGCGTCCCACTGACGAAGGGCGCGGGCCGTGTCCGTCGGGGCGTCGGGGTTCATGAACGGGTTGATGGCGTAGCTGACCGTGAAGTATTCCGGGCGGCACATCAGGTAGCTGCGCGGGCTCGCCGTGCGCGTGGGCGCCGCCTCGGGCGTGGGCGCGGGAGCGATCGTGGGCAGAGCGGTGTCCAGCAGCGTTCTCGCCAACGGATCTCCTTTGTCGTGGTGGGTTCAGTTTTCCACGCAGCTATCCGGTGATTCCCGCAATCGAGCGCGGGATTACTGCGTAATCTGCGCGGTCCGCGCAACGATTTCGCCTAGACTCGCGGGATGGACAACCTCGACCGCAGCATCCTCGATCTCCTGCGCCAGAATGCGCGCACCGGCTACGGGGACATCGGTTCCGTCGTCGGGTTGTCCGCCTCCGCGGTGAAGCGCCGGGTGGACCGGCTCGTGGCCGACGGGGTCATCCGCGGCTTCACGATCCAGGTCGATCCCGCCATCGACGGCATGAGCACGGAGGCCTACGTCGAGCTGTTCTGCCGCGGGACCGTGGCACCCGACGAACTGCTGCGGATCCTCTCCGGTGTGCCCGAGGTCGTGGATGCCGGAACCGTCACCGGCAGCGCCGACGCGATGGTGCACATCCGGGCCCGCGACATTTCAGGACTCGAAGCGGCCCTGGAGAAGGTGCGGCTGGCCCCCAACGTCGACCACACCCGCAGCTCGATCGTGCTCTCCCGCCTGATCCACCGCGCCGCCGAGTAGCGAGGCTCGCTGGGGTCGGCCGCGGTTGCGCCCGGCACTCCGAATTGCCACACTGGCCAGACGCAGCCCCCAGGGAGAGCAAGCCGTGCCACTGTCATTCCTCACAATCGACTCGACGTCGGCCACGCCGCCGTTCGAGCAGCTCCGCGTGCAGCTCATTGAGGCCGTACGCTCCGGTGAACTCGCCGCCGGCACCCGGCTGCCGCCGGTTCGCGCCCTGGCCGCGGACCTCGGCCTGGCCACGAACACGGTCGCCCGCGCCTACCGCGCGCTCGAGCGCGACGAGGTCATCGAAACGCGCGGCCGGAACGGATCGTTCGTCGCAGCGACCGGGGACGCCACCCACCGCCAGGCGCAGCTCGCCGCCATCGCCTACGCCGACCGGGTCACCGGGCTCGGCGTCGACCCGGCGGAGGCGCTGGCGCTCGTGGCGGCCGCCCTCGCTCGGTAACCCCGCAGCGCCCCGCAGCGTGGCGCGCCGGCTAGATCACGCCGTCGGAGAGCGTGCTCGGGTTGCCGAAGCGGTGCGCGGTGATTGAAATCGCCTGCTCGCGGAGGAACGGCAGCAGTTCCACGCGGCCGGCCTGGGTGACCTGGTGCGCGTAGACGGCCGCGTCGGGGCTGCCGGCGAGCGCCAGCGCGAGGGCGGATGCCTCGGCGGCGGCGCCCGTTCGCGGGTCTCCGCCGATCAGGCGAACCCGGCTCGTGCTGATGCCGCCGGCGGCCGCGCGTTCCAGCCACTCGGCGTCGCTTTCGACGGTCACCGGCACCTCGCGGGCGTCGAGAACGCCGCGCACGCCGGCCGGCACCGGGACGGCCGTGGACACGACGAACCGCGAGTTCGACAGCACCGCGGCGCTGATCACGCGCAGCAGGTCGGAGAGGGTGCCGCTGTCGGTGAGGCGCACCGTGACGGGCAGCGGCAGGTAGCGGAAGACGTTGCGTTCCAGGACCAGGCCGGAGGCATCCTTCACGGCTCCGAACTCTTCCCGCCAGGCCAGCGCGTCGCTGAGCGCAGACCGGCGCAGCACGTCGAAGTCGGCGTAGTCGAGCACCGACTGCGACGCCTCGATCACGTCGGTCACGCGCTCCTCGAGGCCGCGCAGGTGCAGCGTTGAGCTGTTCTTGCCGGGGTCGGTGACCCAGCCGCCCAGGCCGAACAGGTAGTTCGGTCCGCCGGCCTTGGTGCCGGCGCCCACGGCGGAGCGCTTCCAGCCGCCGAACGGCTGGCGCTGCACGATCGCGCCGGTAATGCCGCGGTTCACGTAGAGGTTTCCGGCCTCGATGGTGTCGAGCCACTCCGCCAGTTCGTCGGCGTCGAGCGAGTGCAGCCCGGACGTGAGCCCGTAGTCCACGGCGTTCTGGAACCGGATGGCCTCCGCCAGGTTCCGGGCGTGCATGACGCCGAGCACCGGGCCGAAGAACTCGGTGAGGTGGAAGTAGGAGCCGGGGGCCACACCGGTGCGGATTCCCGGCGTCCACAGCCGGCCGGAGTCATCCAGCTGCCGGGGCTCGACAAGCCACTTCTCCTCCGCGCCGAGCGTGGTGAGGGCGTGCAGGAGCTTGCCTTCGGCCGGCTCGATGATCGGGCCCATCTGGGTCACCGGGTCGGCGGGCAGTCCGACGCGCAGTGAGGTCGCGGCATCCACCAGCTGGCTGATGAAGCGCTCGGACCGGGCAACCGAGCCGACGAGGATCACCAGGCTGGCGGCGGAGCACTTCTGGCCCGCGTGGCCGAACGCGCTCTTGATCACGTCGGCGGCGGCGAGGTCGAGGTCGGCCGACGGGGTGACGATGATGGCGTTCTTGCCGCTGGTCTCGGCGAGCATCGGCAGGTCGCTGCGGAACGTCCGGAACAGCTGCGCGGTCTCGTACCCGCCGGTCAGGATGACCCGGTCGACCGACGGGTGCGCGATGAGCTGGGTGCCGAGCGTGCGGTCGGCGAGGTCGACGAGCGCGAGGAGCTCGCGCGGGACGCCGGCCTCCCAGAGCGCCTCCACCATGACGGCGCCGCTGCGCTGGGCGAGCCTGGCCGGTTTGATGATGACACCGGATCCCGCGGCGAGCGCGGACAGCACGCCGCCGGCCGAGATGGCCACCGGGAAGTTCCACGGCGGGGTGACGACGGTGAGCTTCGAGGGCACGAAAATGGCGCCCTGGACCCGGTCGAGGTCCTTGGCCCGCTCGGCGTAGTAGTGGGCGAAGTCGATCGCTTCGCTGATCTCGGGGTCACCCTCGGCGATGGTCTTGCCGGTTTCGGCGGCCATCACCTCGATCAGTCGGTCGCGCCTCGCTTCGAGCGCGACGCCGGCGCGGTGCAGCACTTCGGCCCGTTCGGCGCCGGTCTTCTGCCCCCACGCGGCGCCGGCCCTGGCAACGGACTCGATGATGCCGTCGAGGACGCCGGCGTCATCGACCCTCGCGGCCGCGATCGTGTCGACGCCGAGTGTCGAGCCCTCGACGCGGGCCAGGATGCTGCGCCCCCAGGCGCGGTTGGCCGGCAGGGACGGGTCGGTGTCTGCCGCGTTGTGGAAGCCGGACGGCACGCCGGCCGAGCCGCGGGTGAGGCCGAGCACGGCCGCGGTCAGGTGCGCGTCGGTCTCGTCGGCGGCATCCGCGGCGAGCGCCGCCGGGGCTGCGGACTCGAGCGGCGTGGCCTGCGACCGGTCCTGGCTGCGGTTCGGCTCGGGGACGACGGCGTCCTGCGCCCGGAGGGAGGCGAGGAAGCGCTCCTTCTCGCGAGCGAACAGTGCCGGCGTGCTGGTCAGCTCGAACACGGCCGACATGAAGTTCTCCTGGCTCGCGTTCTCTTCGAGGCGGCGGATCAGGTAGCTGATGGCCACGTCGAACTCGGCCGGGTTGACGACCGGCGTGTAGAGCAGCAGGCGGCCGACGTCCTTCTTGACCGCGTCGGCCTGGCTCGTCGCCATGCCGAGCAGCATCTCGAATTCGACCTGGTCCTGCACGCCGCGGCGGGTGGAGAGGATGTGGGCGTAGGCGAGGTCGAACAGGTTGTGGCCGGCGACGCCGATGCGGACGGCATCCGTGTTCTCGGGGGTGAGCGCCCAGTCGAGCACGCGCTTGTAGTTCGTGTCGGTGTCCTGCTTGGTTCCATAGGTGGCAACCGGCCAGTCGTGCACGACCGCGTCGACCTGCTCCATCGCCAGGTTGGCGCCCTTGACGACGCGCACCTTGATCGGCGCTCCGCCGGCCGCGCGGCGGGCCTTCGCCCACTCCGTGAGCCCCTGGAGCGCACCGAGCGCGTCGGGCAGGTAGGCCTGGAGCACGATGCCCGCTTCCAGGGTGCGCACCTGCGGCTGGTCGAGGATGCGTTCGAACACCGCGATGGTGAGGTCGAGGTCGCGGTACTCCTCCATGTCGAGGTTGATGAACTTGGGCGTGGGCGACGCCGCGGCCAGTTCGTAGAGCGGGGTGAGGCGTTCGACGACGCGGGTGACGGCCTCGTCGAAGGACCACATCGACAGCTGGCTGGCGATGGAGGACACCTTGATCGAGACGTAGTCGACGTCGGGGCGCTGGAGCAGCGTGCGGGTCCCCTCGAGGCGACGCAGGGCTTCCTTCTCGCCGAGCACGGACTCGCCGAGCAGGTTGATGTTGAGGCGATTGCCCGACTCGGTGAGGTGTGCGATTGCCGGGCCGAGCTTCGCGGGGGTCGCATCGATGACGAGGTGGCCCACCATCTCGCGCAGCACCTTACGGGCCGCGGGGACGACGACCCAGGGCAGCACGGGGCCGAGCACTCCGCCGACGCCGATCGCGCCGCGCATATACCAGGGCAGGAAGGCCGGTGCCTTTTTCGCGACCTTCTGCAGGCTGTAACCGGCGACCATCTTGTCTTCGGGGCGCATCACTCCGTCGACGAATCCGACGGTGAAGTCCAGCCCGTTGGGGTCTTTCAGTACCCCGGCGAGGCGCTCGGCGGACACGTCCGCGGGGATCGTGGCGCTCTCGGCGAGCCACTTCTGCACGAGCGCGACAACCTCGACGCTGAGGTCCTTCTCGACATTGGGGATGAGGGGGTTGGTCATGGTCACGACGTTAGTCTTTCGTTTCGTTATGCCGCACAGAAGAGGTATCTAGTCTCAGTGTGCGGCCCAATGTCAATAGGCAAAAGCGAATCTTTGTGCACGATATTCATTAGTATTACTGATGAATAGTGAGGCGGTCTGATGCTGGATGTCCGGAGGCTCCGGTTGCTGCGTGAACTGAAGATTCGCGGCACCCTGGCCGGGGTGGCCGAGGCCCTCGCTTACAGCCCGTCAGCGGTGTCGCAGCAGCTCGCGCTGCTCGAGAAGGAGGCCGGCGCCAAGCTCCTGCAAAGGGTCGGCCGGCGGGTGCAGCTCACGCCGCAGGCCGAGATCCTGGTCGAGCACACGACGCATCTGCTCGAGCGCCTCGAGCGGGCCGAGGCGGAGATGACCGCGTCGCTGACGACGGTATCGGGCACCGTGCGGGTGGCCGTGTTCCAGTCGGCCGCGCACGCCGTGATCCCGCGTGCGCTCACGCTCCTCTCGGCCCAGTTCCCCGAGCTGCGCGTGGAGATCACCGAACGAGAGCCGGAGCTGGGACTGTTCGAGGTATCCGCCCGCGACTTCGACCTCGTCATGGCCGAGCAGTACCCCGGCCACACCAGGGCGCACTGGCCGGACCTCGACCGGGTGGACCTGGCCTCGGATGCGCTGCGGCTGGCCGTTCCCCGCCGCCGCACCGGGCGGGTGTCGGCGCCGACGCTCGAAGAAGCGGCCTCGCTGCCGTGGGTGATGGAACCCGCAGGCACGGCTTCCCGCCAATGGGCGACGCAGTTGTGCCGCTCGGCCGGATTCGAGCCCGACGTGCGGTTCGAGACCGCCGACCTGGTCGCGCACATCCGCCTGATCGAATCCGGCAACGCCGTAGGCATCCTGCCCGACCTCGTCTGGGCCGGCGACAAACCGTCGGTGCGCCTGCGCGAGCTCCCCGGACGTCCCCACCGCACGGTCTTCACCGCCGCCCGGCGCTCGAGCGCCGGCCGGCCCGGCGTGCTCGCGGTGCGCGACGCGCTGGCCCGCGCCGTCGCCTGGCCTTCCTCCCGCGAAACCGCAGTTGTGCGCGATATAACGACGTTTTAGCCCGCACAACTGCGGTTTCGCGGGGATGGGGGACACGGCTTAGGCTCGTGCCATGACCGAACCCACACACGATGTCGTGATTGTCGGAGGCGGGCACAACGGCCTGACCGCCGCCGCCTACCTCGCCCTGGCCGGCAAGTCCGTGCTTCTGCTCGAGCAGGGCGATCAGGTGGGCGGCGCGGCCATCTCGGCCGAGGCCTTTGCGGGCATCGACGCCCGCCTCTCGCGCTACTCCTACCTGGTCAGCCTGCTGCCCGAGCGGATCATCAGCGAGCTCGGCCTCTCGATCGGGCTCGCCCGGCGCCGGTACTCGTCGTACACGCCGGACCCGTCCGACACGACCGGCGGCCTGCTCGTGGACCGCGGCGACGACGCCGCCACCCGCGCCTCCTTCACCCGGGTCGGCGCGGCCGGCGACTTCGAGCCCTGGAACGCCTTCTACCAGGCCACCGAGCACGTCGCCCGGGCCCTCTTCCCCACCGTGTGCGAGCCGCTGCCGACACGCTCGGAGGCGCGGCGCCTGGTCGGCGACGACGCGCTCTGGGACGCGCTCATCGAGCAGCCCCTCGGCCGGGTGATCACCGACCGATTCGGCAACGACCTCGTGCGCGGGGTCGTCGCCACCGACGGGCTGATCGGCACTTTCACGGCGCTGGATGACGCCTCCCTCGACGCCAACCGCTGCTTCCTGTACCACGTGATCGGCAACGAAACCGGCGATTGGGACGTGCCGATCGGCGGCATGGGAGCCGTGTCCGGCGAACTCGAGAAAGCCGCCCGCGCGGCCGGGGCCCGGATCGAAACCGGGGCGCGGGCGACCTCGGTCACGCCGGACGGTGAGGTGCGCTACGAGCAGGACGGCCGGGACCTCGTCGTCGCCGGCCGGTACGTGCTGGCGAATGTCGCGCCCTGGGTGCTGCAGGGGCTGCTCGCGGATGCGACCGGCGCGGCTTCCGGCACCGCTTCCGGCACCGCTTCCGGCCGGCCCGTCGCCAAGCCCGAGGGCGCCCAGGTCAAGGTGAACCTGCTGCTCACGCGGCTGCCGAAGCTCCGCGACGAGTCCGTCTCGCCCGAGGCCGCGTTCGGCGGAACGTTCCACATCAACGAGACCTACGACCAGCTCGAAACGGCGTACCTGCAGGCGGCAGGCGGTGACATCCCCGGCGTGCTGCCGTGCGAGATCTACTGCCACTCGCTCACCGACCCGAGCATCCTGGCGCCCGAGCTCGTCGCCGCCGGAGTGCAGACGCTCACCGTGTTCGGCCTGCACGCCCCCAGCCGCTGGCTGACCGAGGAGAACAACGACGCCCTGCGCGAGCGGCTCCAGGCCGCCGTGCTGGCCTCGCTCAACTCGGTGCTCGCCGAGCCGATCGAGGCGCTGCTGCTCACGGATGCCGCGGGCAACCCCTGCGTGGAGACCAAGACCGCGCTCGACCTCGAGCACGCCCTGAACATGCCCGGCGGCAACATCTTCCACGGCCCGCTCGACTGGCCCTTCCTCGAGGACGACGCCCGTCGGGACACCCCGGCCGAGCGCTGGGGCGTGGCGACGGAACATCCGCGCATCCTGGTCTGCGGGGCCGGCGCGCGTCGCGGCGGCGGCGTCAGCGGGATCGGCGGGCACAACGCGGCGATGGCGGTGCTGGAGGACTGAGGCCGGCCGGGGCTCTGGCATCCGGAGGGCGGAAGGCATAGCCTCATAGCAGGTACTCGATCACTCACCGCGGAGGTCGCCATGTCAGCAAAACCCACCGGTCGCCTCGCCCATCGCCAGGACGGGCTCTACCTGATGCTCGACCGGCTGTTCTCCGCGCCGGCCGTCGACGTCTGGGCGAGCCTCACCCGGACCGACGAGCTCGAGACCTGGATCGGCACGTACACCGGCTCGCCACGCACGGGCGCCGTCAAGTTCCGGATGAACGCCGAGGACGACGCCGAGTGGGAGTACGTGAGCATCCTCGAGTGCACTCCCCCGTACCGCTTCGCGGGCGACTTCGGCGAGGGCGAGAACGAATGGCGCGCCCTGGTGCACCTGAGCGAAGCCGACGGGATGACGACCCTGACCTTCGGCCAGCGCCTGAACAGCGCCGCCGAGGCGGCCACGGTCGGCCCCGGCTGGGACTACTACCTCGACCGCCTGGTGGCGGCCCGCACCGGCAAGCCGCTGCCCGAGCGCGAGCACTACATACCGGCCCACGCGCGTTACTACAAGGAGCTCGTGGTTCCGAGCAAGTCGGCCTGACTTCCTCGCGCACCGCGGTTGAGTTGCGGAGAAAGTACCTTCACTGCGCCCGCGAAGGTACTTTGTCCGCAACTGAGCGATCGGGGAACGCGCTAGGGCCAGACGCTGGGCGCGGCCGCGCGGGTGGGCGGCATCGCGACGTCCGCGCTCCAGTCCAGCAGCCACTGCGGGACCGCGTCCGCGGGAGGGGCGCCGACCGCGGCGACCAGCTCGTCGATCCCCACGACGCCGCCGGTGCGCTTGAGGAACCGGCCGCGGATGTAGCCCTGGGCATAGATTTCGGGGTTCCCGTCGGCATCCGGGCGCACGAAGCGCTGCTCGACGTAGACGGCCTTCGCGTCGTAGCCGAGGATGCGCGATTCGACCGTGAACTTCTGGCCGACGGTCAGTGACTTCCGGAAGCTGATCGTCTCCGACACCACGACCGGATACCAGCCGCGGGCGACGAAGATCGCCCAGATGCCGGTGCGGTGCAGCATGTCGAAGCGCGCGATGTCCATGATCGACAGGTACACGCCGTTGTTCATGTGCCGCAGGATGTCCTGGTCGGTCGGCAGTGTGATGAACCGCGTGCGGGCGACCTCGTAGTGGCCGAGGCGAGGGCCGAAGCGTGAGCGGACGGAGTGCAGGAGGGTGCGGAGCAGCATATGCATCCTCGCAGGCTAGCGGGACGCGCCGGATGCTCCCGCCTCGGTTGTGCGAGCCCCACAAGCGTCACGCCCGGCTCGAGCCTCCGCGTGCACGACGCCAACAGTCGACGGCCCGACAGCCGACGGCCCCGCGGCCGCCGACGGCCCCGCGGCCGCCGACGCCGGCGTGTTGGTCAGGCGGGAACCTCGCGCTGCTCGACGCCGTTGTAGACCGACAGCGGACGGATGAGCGCGTTCGCGGCGCGCTGCTCCATGATGTGCGCGGTCCAGCCCACGATGCGGCTGGCGACGAAGAGCGGCGTGAAGGTCTCGGTGTCGAAGCCCATCACGTGGTACGCCGGGCCGGTCGGGTAGTCGAGGTTGGGCTTGATGTCCTTGCGTGCGGCCATGGCTTCCTCGAGCGCCGTGTACAGCTCGAGCAGGTCCTGCCGGTCGTAGTGCTCCAGCATCGCCTCCATGGCGTGGCGCATGGTGGGAACGCGGGAGTCGCCGTTCTTGTAGACCCGGTGCCCGAAGCCCATGATCTTGCTCTTGCTCGCGAGCGCGTTCTCGAGCCAGGCGTCGACCTTGTCGGCCGTGCCGATGTCGCCGAAGGTGTGCATGACTGCTTCGTTCGCGCCGCCGTGCAGCGCGCCCTTGAGGGCGCCGACCGCTCCGGTGACCGCGGAATACAGGTCGGCCAGGGTGGAGGTGATGACCCGCGCGGTGAAGGTCGAGGCGTTGAAGGAGTGCTCGGCGTAGAGGATCATCGACACGTCGAAGGCCTCGACGACGACGAGCTCCTGCACCTCGCCATGGGTCATGAACAGGAAGTTCGCCGAGTAGCCGAGGTCGTCCCGGGGTTCGACGAGGTCGAGTCCATGGCGGCGGCGCTGGTCATAGGCGACGATGGCGGGCAGCTGAGCGAAGAGGCGGATCGCCTTGGCGAGATCGGCCTCCGGCGAGGAATCGTTCGCCTCGGGGTCCCTCGCGCCGATGACGCTGATGGCCGTGCGCACGACATCCATCGGGTGAGCGGTCATGGGCAGTTCGTCGATCACGCGGTGCACGGCCGGGTCGAGGTGGCGCAGCGACCGTTCGAGGTCCTCGAACGTCGCCAGCTGCGACTCGGTCGGCAGCTCGCCGTGCCAGAGCAGGTAGGCGACCTCTTCGAAGCTGCGGCGATCGGCCAGTTCCTGCACCGGATAGCCGCGGTAGAGCAGCGAGTTCGTGTCGGAGTTGACCTGCGAGATCGCCGTATAGTCGACCGGCACCCCGGCCAGCCCCTTGTAGATGACGGGTGTCGGTGGCTCGGCGCCGACAAGCGTCGGGGCCACGGCCTGCTGTGTTTCGGTCATGTTGCTCCCCTAGCGCTTGATCTGGAAGTTGAAGACATTGGTGTCGAACTGGTTGTAGGACTCGTAGTCGAGGAGTTCGTAGAGATCGGCCCGGTGCTGCATTTCAGCCAGCACCGGTTCCAGGGTGCCGTGGCCGATAAGCGTATCGAGCCCGCGGGCGGCGGAACCCATTGCCAGGCGCAGCAGCGAGACCGGCCAGATCACCATGTTAATACCGATGCCCGCCAGCTGGTCCACCGTGAACAGCTCGCTCTTGCCGAACTCGGTCATGTTCGCCAGCAGCGGCACGTCGACGGCCGCGCGGATCGCCTCGAACTCGGCCAGCGTCGCCATCGCCTCGGGGAAGATCGCGTCCGCGCCGGCGTCGACGAGCTTCTTCGCCCGGTCGACGGCCGCGTCGAGGCCGCCATCACCCGGCACCGTGGCACGGATGTCGGTGCGCGCCATGATCAGG
>NZ_SOHC01000084.1:0-23502 GCF_004403955.1 Cryobacterium sp. TMT1-2-1 | reverse complement strand
GTCGCAGGCGCCGCGGGCCCGGCCGCCCTCGGCGCCGCGAGCAGCGTGCCGCGGGGCTTGCCGGCCGGAACAGCGGCGACCATCGCCCGGGTCTCGGCGTGGCGTGGGCGGCCGAGAACCTCGTGGGTCGGCCCGGTCTCGACGATGCGCCCGTTGCTCATCACCGCCACCCGATCGGCGATCCGGCTGACGACGGCGAGGTCGTGGCTGATCAGGATGAGCGCGGTGCCGCTGCGTTTGATCCGCTCGAGCAGCTCGAGGATCTGCGCCTGCACCGTGACGTCGAGCGCGGTCGTGGGCTCGTCGGCAATGAGCAGGGGTGGGTCGAGGGCGATGGCCGAGGCGATCAGCGCCCGCTGCCGCTGGCCGCCGGAGAGCTCGCCGGACCGCTGCCGGCTTCGCAGCTCACCGTCCGGCAGGCCGACGGAGTCCAGCAGTTCGAGCACGCGGCGGGATCGCTCGGCCGGCGCGAGGGTCGTGTGCAGGCGGAGCGAGTCGGCGATTTCCCGGCCGACCGGGCGCAGCGGGTCGAGGGAGGAGAGGGCATCCTGCAGTACCAACCCGACGTCTCGTCCGCGCCGGCGGCGCCAGGCCGCCTCCGACAACGCCAGCACCGACTGCCCGGCAATCGACAGTTCGTCGGCCTGCACCCGCGCGTCGGCGCCGGCGAGGCCGAGCAGGGTGCGTGCCGTGACGGACTTGCCCGACCCCGATTCACCGACGATGGCCAGGCATTCGCCGGCCGCGACCTCGAAAGAGATGCCGGACACAACGGGTTCCGCCCCGGAACGGCCGAAGCCGACGCTGAGGTTCCGCACGCGCAGGGCGGGCGGGGCGGCCGTGGGCGTCATCTGCTGCGCGCTCATGCGTGCCGCATCCGTCGTTCGATGGCCCGGCCGAGCGTGGTCGCGGTCACGGCGGTCAGCACGATGAACAGGCCGGGGAAGAAGCTCATCCACCAGGCCGAGGTGATGTAGGTGCGGCCCGCGGACAGCATCGCGCCCCATTCCGCGGCCGGCGGCTGCGCGCCGAGTCCCAGGTAGCTGAGCGCCGTCGCCCAGACGATCGCCTGGCCGACGCCGAGGGTGGCGAGCACGAGCAGGGGGGCGAGGGTGTTAGGCAGGATGTGCCGGGCCAGGATGCGCCGCGGCGTGAGCCCCTGCACGGTGGCGGCCTCGACGAAGGCGGAGGAGCGCACCTGGACGAGTTGGGCGCGAATGATGCGCGCATAGCCCGGCGCGGTGGAGAGGCCGACGGCGATGGTGGCCGTGGCCACCCCCGGGCCGTAGATCAGGATGACCAGGAGCGCCAGCAGCAGCCCGGGAAAGGCGAACAAAACCTCGAGCACGCGGTTCACCGTGAAGTCGACGAAGCCGCCGAGCATGCCGGCGAGGGTGCCGAGCAGCACGCCGAGCCCGAGGCCGATCGTCGTCGCCAGCACGCCGATCAGCAGTGAATTGCCGGTGCCGTGCACGACCCGGGTGTACAGGTCGCGCCCGGACTCATCGGTGCCGAACCAGTGCGGCAGGGACGGCGGCTGGAACGCCTGGAGAGGGTCGATGGCGAGCGGATCCCCGGGGGCGACAAGCTGCGGCATGACGGCGGAGAGCACGAGGAACAGGGCCACCGCGCCGGCCAGGCCCTCCGCCACGGCGATCCGGCGCGGGCGACGGGTCGCGCCCTGCCGCCGGGCGCCGAGGCCGAGCTCCGCCTGGAGCTCGAGGTCGCTCACCGTGCCCTCGTCCGCGGGTCGGCGATGCGGGTGGCCGCATCGGTCAGGAGCGTCATCAGGATGTAGGCGACCGCGACGACCATGACCACGCCGATGACCACCGGCACGTCGCGAACGGTCACCGCGTTCAGCAGGGTGCGGCCGAGGCCGGGCCGGGCGAAGACGGTCTCCACCACCACGGCGCCGCTGATCAGCGAGCCGAACGCCCAGCCGGACAGGCTGATCGCGGGAATCGCGGCGTGCCGGATGGCGTGGTTCCAGCGCACACCCCGGGCGCTTTCGCCCCGGGCGAGGGCGGAGAGCACGAAAGGCGACTCGAGGGCGGTGAGCAGGGGCTCGCGGATGATCTGGCCGAGGAACCCGGCCAGCGGCAGCGCGAGGGTGAGCACGGGCAGCACGAGCCCGGCCGGGCCGGGGGTGCTGATCGGCGGCAGCACGCCGAGCCAGATGCTGAACAGCACGATCAGGGCGGTGGCGAGCCAGAAATGGGGCAGGGATGCCGCGACGATTTCGAGTCCGGAGCCCACCCGTGCGGCGATCCGGCCGCCGCGGGTTGACCAGGTGGCCAGGGCGAGGGCGATGAGCCAGGCCAGGGCCAGGGCGAGCCCGGCCAGCACGAGCGTGCCGCCGAGCTGGCTGAGCACGAGCGGTCCGACGTCGAGCTTGAGCGCGTAGGAACGGCCGAGGTCGCCGCCGGCCAGCCGCCCGAGTTGCGCGAGGTACTGCACGAGGATCGGCTGGTCGAGGCCGTATTCGGCGCGCACGCTCGCCAGCGCCTCCGCCGACGCCTGCGACCCCGGGCCGCCGAGGATGGCTTCCGCGGGGTCGCCGGGGATCAGCCGGACGGCGAAGAAGGTGAGCGTCGCCACGGCCCAGAGCACGAACACGGCGCCGCCCAACCGCGCGGCCAGGCGCCGGAGGGCGGGAGTGCGCCTTACCGGCTCAGCCACGCGTCGTAGAACGTGGGAGTGGAGACGGTCGGCAGCGCGCGGGCGCCCTCGACGTCGGCTCCCAGCAGGTAGTGGTTCTGCTGGTCGTAGAGCGGCAGCACGTAGAACCCCTCGAGGATGCGGTCCTGCGCCTCGGTGTAGAGCGCCTTGCGCTTGCCGGCGTCCGACTCCCGGCCGGCCTCGGTGAGCAGTTCGTCCAGTGTGGGGTCGTTGACCTGTGCGTGGTTGGCGAAGTAGCCGCTGGGCGCCGGGGTGATGCCGTCCGAGTGGTAGAGGATCCGCAGCACGTCGGGTCCGACCTTCGTGTAGGGCGCGCTCACGGCGTCATAGTCGCCGCTGCCCAGGGCGCCGTACCAGCTGGACAGGTCCATCGGGGTGATCTTGACGTCGAAGCCGGTCTCCTTCGCGGTCGCCTGGATCTGCTCGAAGAGCGACTGCTCGGCCGGGATGGACTGGTTCGTGCTGACCGGGAAGCGCACGGTCAGGCGCTTGCCGTCTCTGGTGCGGTAGCCGTCGGCATCCGTCTCGCTCCAGCCGGCAGAGTCGAGCAGCTTACCCGCGGCCTTCGGGTCGTACTCGAAGAGCTTCGGCCGCGACACGCCGAGGGCCTCGGCGCTGGAGAGTGCCGAGGAGGAGCGCTTCGCCGTGCCCTGGAAGAGGCTGGCGACGCCGTCGTCGACGTTGGCCGAGCGGATGAACGCCTCCCGGACCTTCGGGTCGGTGAACGGTCCAGTGCCGGAGTTGAGTTCGATCCGGTTGGCTGCCCCGGGCCGGGGTGCGTCGAGGTGCTGGATCGAGTCGCCCTTGTCGGCCTGCACGATCGTGTCCGGCTGGGCGTTGTCGATCACGTCGACCTCGCCGGCCTGGAGCGCCGCGTAGCGGGACGCCGACTCGGGGATGAACCGCCAGACGATCTTCTCGAGGTAGGCGGGACCCTCGTGCCCGGCGTCGGCCGGCGGGGAGTCGTAGGTGTCGTTACGCACGAAGGTGATGGCGTCCTGCTTCACCCAGTCCTTGATCACGAACGGGCCGGTGCCGACCGGTGCGGCGCAGTTCTCCTCCATGCCGCGGGCGAGGCCTTCGGGGGACTCCATCGCCAGCCACGGCTGGGAAAGCGATTCCAGCAGGGCGCTGTCCGGTTCGGCCAGGGTCAGGCGCACGACGGTCGCCGAGACCGCCTCGGTGCCGGTGACCTTCTGCAGGGCCAGGTAGCCGGTGGACGAGCCGGTCGCCGGGTCCTGGAGGTGGGCGATATTGGCCTGCACAGCGGCCGCGTCGAAGGGGGATCCGTCGCTGAAATAGACGTCGTCCCTGAGCGTGAACTCCCAGGCCAGGCCGTCGTCGCTCTCTGACCATTCGCTGGCCAGCCACGGGATGATGGTGCCCGTCGTGTCGCGGGAGACCAGCGACTCGAGGAACTGGGTGCCGGTGAGCGCCTGCGGGTAGTTGCCGCCGACGTGGGGGTCGAGGCAGTCGGGTTCCGCGTCACCGGAGGCGTAGGTGAGGGTGCCGCCGACGACGGGCTTGCCGGTCGCGGGGGCGTCGGGTTCGGCGGTGCAGCCGGTCAGCACGAGGCCGGCGACGGCCAGGGCGGCAACGGCGACCAGTGCGCGGCGGGTGGGCGCGGGGGTGTTCATGTGCGTTGTTCTCTTTTCCCGGCCGGCTGGCGGCGGAGTGTGCAATTGTTGGACGCGGTACACAAATGAGTTGGACCGAGTCCAATCGTAGAGCACGGGAGCAGCATGCCGGATCGAACGCGCACCGAGAGCACGCGCACCGAGAGCACGCGCACCGAGAGCACGCGCACCGAGAGGACACCGGCCAGGGCCGGGCGCCCCCGCGGGTCGTCCCGGGCCATGCTCGAAGAGGCCGCAGCCGAGCTGTTCCTCGAGCAGGGGTACGCAGGAACCACCGTCGAAGACATCACCCGTCGCGCCGGAGTGAGCCGCAACACCTTCTTCAACTACTTCCCGGCCAAGAGCGACCTGCTCTGGGCCGACGTCGACGCCGGCCTCGCCGAGCTGCCTCGGGCGCTGGCCGACTGTCCGGACGGGCTCGGCGTAACGGATGCCGTGCGACACGCCCTGCACCAGGTGGCGGCCGGGTTCGGGCCGGGCCGGGTGCCGTGGGCGCTCACCCAGGCGGACCTGATGGGCACCCGCGGCGTGCTGGAGGCATCCGGTCTCTCCCGGATGATGAAGCAGGCCGACTTCGTCTCGCGCTTCGTCGCCGAGCGCGCCGGCTCAGGCACGGGGGCAGGCCGCGACCTCGCCGGCCGGTGCTTCGCGATGGCGGTGCTGGCGGCCGCGGTCGCCGCCGCGGGCGTGTGGGCGGCCGCCGGGGTGTCCCGGGGAAACCTGGCCCCGTACGTGGACGCGGGCATCGCGCCCGCCTGCGCCGGATACCGTGACGCGCTGGGCGCAGGGTAGAATTGTCCCAACGACTGTGATCCGGCCATCACCGGTGAGTCTTCGGAAGAGCGGCGGCCACCCCCGGGTGCGCGGCCGGGTAGAACCGAACGGGTCGGGCCCGTCACAGCCTCTGAACAAGCGGTCGCCCAGGTGAACCCCGGGGCGGCAAGCGAGGTGGTACCGCGGTGGACCTGTCCAGGGTCCGGCGTCCTCGTGGAACAGGCAATATTTTCCGTAACCTCGCCTCGTCCAGGAGAAGCATGACGTACCCCAAGGGTCAGAACACCAGCGGCCGGAACGCACCCGGAAGCGAACCGGGCGGCCACCGCCGCGAGCAGGCGGCCGGCGTCGTCCCGTCGCCGAGCTTCCCGCAGATCGAGACCGAGGTGCTCGCGTTCTGGGAGGCCGACGGCACCTTCCAGGCGTCGATCGACAACCGAGCGGATGCCCCCGAGTGGGTCTTCTACGACGGCCCGCCCTTCGCGAACGGCCTGCCCCACTACGGCCACCTGCTGACCGGGTACGCCAAGGACCTCTTCCCGCGCTTCCAGACCATGCGCGGCAAGCAGGTGCACCGTCGTTTCGGCTGGGACACGCACGGCCTGCCCGCCGAGCTCGAGGCCGAGCGGAAGCTCGGCATCACCGACAAGAGCGAAATCGACAAGATGGGCATCGCGGCCTTCAACAAGGTCGCCCGCGACTCCGTGCTCGAGTACACCGGCGACTGGCAGAAGTACGTCACCCGCCAGGCCCGCTGGGTCGACTTCGAGAACGACTACAAGACCCTCGACATCACCTTCATGGAGTCGGTCATCTGGGCCTTCAAGCGCCTGCACGACAAGGGCCTGGCCTATGAGGGCTACCGCGTGCTGCCCTACTGCTGGCGCGACCAGACGCCGTTGTCCAACCACGAGCTGCGCATGGACGACGACGTCTACAAGATGCGCCAGGACCAGACCGTCACGGTGACCTTCCCGCTGGTCGGCGCGAAGGCGGAGAGCCTCGGCCTCACGGCCGTGCGCGCCCTGGCCTGGACGACGACTCCGTGGACCCTGCCCACCAACCTCGCCCTCGCCGTGGGCCCGACGATCACCTACGCCGTGGTGCCGGCCGGCCCGAACGGCACCCCGGATGCCACCGTCGTGCGCGAGGACGCCTCCGCGCCGCACGCCGCCACGCCCACCGAGGTGCTCGGCGGCGAATACCTGCTGGCGATCGACCTTGTCGGAAGCTACGCGAAGGACCTCGGCTACGACACCGCGGAGGAGGCATCCGCCGCGATCTCCCGCACCGTGCTCGGCCGCGACCTCGAGGGCGTCAGCTACGACCGCCTCTTCGACCACTATGCGGATGCCGAGACCTGGGGAACCCGGAACGCCTGGCGCATCCTCGTCGCCGACTACGTCACCACCTCCGACGGCACCGGCATCGTGCACCAGGCGCCCGCCTACGGCGAGGAGGACCAGAAGATCTGCGAGGCCGCCGGCATCCCGGTGATCATCTCCCTCGACGACGGCGGAAAATTCCTGCCGGCCATCACCGAGGTGGCTGGGTTGCTCTGGTCCGACGCCAACAAGCCGCTGACCCAGATGCTCAAGGCCGAGGGGCGACTGATCCGCCAGGCCAGCTACGAGCACTCGTACCCGCACTGCTGGCGCTGCCGCAACCCGCTGATCTACAAGGCGGTGTCGAGCTGGTTCGTGCGCGTCACCGAGTTCCGGGGCCGGATGGAGGAGCTCAACCAGGACATCAACTGGGTGCCCGAGAACGTCAAGGACGGCCAGTTCGGCAAGTGGATCGGCAACGCCCGGGACTGGTCGATCAGCCGCAACCGGTACTGGGGTTCGCCCATCCCGGTCTGGAAGAGCGACAACCCCGACTACCCGCGGATCGACGTCTACGGCTCGCTCGACGAGCTCGAGGCCGACTTCGGCGTGCGCCCGACCGACCTGCACCGTCCGTACATCGACGCGCTGACCCGGCCGAACCCGGACGACCCGACCGGGAAGTCGACCATGCGCCGCATCTCCGACGTGCTCGACGTCTGGTTCGACTCTGGTTCGATGCCGTTCGCCCAGGTGCACTATCCGTTCGAGAACGCGGACTGGTTCGACAGCCACAACCCGGCCGACTTCATCGTCGAGTACATCGGGCAGACCCGCGGCTGGTTCTACACCCTGCACGTGCTCTCCACCGCGCTGTTCGACCGCCCGGCCTTCAAGAACGTCGTCAGCCACGGCATCGTGCTCGGCAATGACGGGCAGAAAATGTCCAAGTCGCTGCGCAACTACCCCGACGTGAACGAGGTGTTCGACCGGGACGGCTCGGATGCCATGCGCTGGTTCCTGATGAGCTCGTCGGTTCTGCGCGGCGGCAACCTCGTCGTCACGGAGGAGGGCATCCGCGAGGGCGTGCGCCAGGTGATGCTGCCGCTGTGGAACACCTGGTACTTCTTCTCCCTCTACGCCAATGCGTCGGGGCCGGACGGCTACGAGGCGACCTGGCGCACGGATTCCACCGATGTGCTCGACCGGTACCTGCTGGCGAAGACCCGCGACCTGATCGAGCAGGTCACGGCCGACCTCGAGGCGCTGGACAGCACGCAGGCCGCGGCCACGCTGCGCGACTTCACCGACGTGCTGACGAACTGGTACGTGCGGCGCTCGCGCGACCGGTTCTGGGCGGGCGCGTCGGTTCCGGGCGGGGCGGTCTCGACAGGCACGACCACCACGACCAGCGCGAACGACGCGTTCGACACGCTCTTCACCGTGCTCGAGACGGTCACCCGCGTCGCGGCACCCCTGCTGCCGCTCGTGTCCGAGCGCATCTGGCAGGGGCTCACCGGGGGGCGCAGCGTCCACCTCGAAGACTGGCCGGATGCCGCATCTTTCCCGGCCGACCACGAACTGGTCGCCGTGATGGACCAGGTGCGGGCGATCAGCTCCACGGTGCTCTCCCTGCGCAAGCAGGCGGGGCTGCGCGTGCGCTTGCCGCTGGCGAACCTGACCGTGGTCACCTCGAACACGGCCGCACTGGCCGCCTACGAGGGAATCCTGCGCGACGAACTGAACGTGAAGTCGATCAGCCTGGTCGAACTCGCCGACGACAGCGCCGGCGCCTACGGGATCACCTCGAAGCTCACCGTCAACTCCCGGACGGCCGGACCGCGCCTCGGCAAGCGCGTGCAGCAGGTCATCCAGGCCGCCCGCGCGGGCGACTGGAGTGAGACCGACGGCACCGTCACGGCCGGCGGAATCGAACTGGTGGCCGGGGAATACGAGCTGGCACTGGCGGCCGGCGCGTCGGGCGAAGGCTCCGGCGACACCGCCCTCGCCCTGCTCGCGGGCGGCGGCTTCGCGCTGCTCGACACGGCGACGACCCCCGAACTCGACGCGGAAGGATTCGCGCGCGACATCATCCGGGCCGTTCAGGACACCCGGAAGTCCGCCGGGTTCCAGGTGAGCGACCGCATCCGCCTCGACCTCGTGTTCTCCGACGAGCACGACGCCGCATCCTTTGGGCTGGCTTCGGGAGTCGACGTGGCGGGGGAGACCCTGGCCACCCGGCTTGCGACGCACCGGGCAACATCCGACGACGCCGGCACCCTTCCCTCCGAGTGGCTCGAAGGCCTCACGGGGGCGCCGGTCGAACACTATGCGCGCTTCGACGCAGGGCGCTACGCCAATCGTGGCCTCGTGCTCGTGGCCGTCGCCCGGGAGAAGGGAATCACCCATGCCTGACCGCAACTCTGACCGAAACGACGACGCCGACGGCGCCTGGCGCGAAGCCGGGGATGCCGTGCTCACGGCGCTGCTCGGACGCGTCGGTGAAGCCGCCCCGCAGCCGAGACTGGCGCCCACCAGGCGCGCGGTCGAGTTGCTGGGCGACCCGCAGAACGCGTATCCGATCATCCACGTCACCGGCACGAACGGGAAGACGAGCACGAGCCGGATCGCCGAGAGCATCCTGCGTGCCTACGGACTCCGCACCGGCCTGCTCACCAGCCCGCACCTGGTGCGGCTCAACGAGCGCATCATGATCGACGGCGAGCCGATCAGCGACGAGGACCTGGCCGCCAACTGGGCCGACATCCAGCCGTACCTGCAGATGGTCGACGCAGAACTGGTCACCGACGGCGAGGAGCCGCTGACGTTCTTCGAGGCGCTCACCGTGCTGGCTTTCGCCTGCTTCGCCGATGCGCCCGTGGATGTCGCGGTGATCGAGGTCGGAATGGGCGGCGAGTGGGATTCCACCAACGTCGCCTTCGGCCAGGTGGCCGTGTTCACGCCGATTGCGCTCGACCACACCGCGCGCCTCGGCGGCACCGTCGCCGAGATCGCCCGCACGAAGTCCGGGATCATCAAGCCGGCTGCCAACGTCGTCACGGCGAAGCAGGGCGACGAGGCGCAGGCCGAGCTCGAGCGGGCCGTCGAACTCACCGAATCGACGCTGGCCGGCGAGGGCGCGGAGTTCGCGCTGCTCAGCAGCCAGGTGGCCGTCGGCGGGCAGCTCATCTCGGTGCGCGGCCTGGCCGACACCTACACGGACCTCTTCCTGCCGATGTACGGCACCCACCAGGCCCAGAACGCCGCCGTCGCCATCGCCGCCGTCGAATCGTTCCTCGGGGCGGGCACGCGGCCGCTCGTGAACGACCTCGTGGCCGAGGGGCTGGCCACGGCCACGTCGCCCGGCCGGCTGCAGCTGGCGGGCGTCGAGCCCACCGTCCTGGTCGACGCGGCGCACAACCCGCACGGCGCGACGGCGCTCGCCGCTGCGCTCGCGGCCTACTTCGACTTCGACGAGATCGTTGCCGTGGTCGGCATCCTGGCCGACAAGGACGCGCACGGCATCATCGAAGCCCTGCGCCCCCAGGTGGCCCGGTTCCACGTGACCCGCTCGCATTCGGAGCGCGCCGTGGGCGTGGACGACCTCGCCGACAAGGTCGCCGACTGGGCGGGCGACGACGTCACCTTCCGGTTCGACGACCTCACCTCGGCGCTCGACGGCGCCCGGGAGTGGGCCGGGGAGGCGCCGCGCCGCGCCGTCATCGTGACCGGTTCGATCACCCTCGTCGGCGAGGCCCTCGCCCTCGCGGACGCCCGGGAATGGATGAAACAGTGAGCGCGGCCCGCGCCGCCCGCTCGGCCCGAGAGGCCGGGCCCCGGTCGGTCAGGCGCACCCTGGCCTCGATCGTGCTGGGTTTCGAAGTCTTCGTCGTCGGACTCGCCGCGCTCGTCATGTTCGGCCTGGGCCAGCTGCCGCCGGCCGTCGCGCTGGGCGGGGGAGCGGCACTCTGCCTCGCGATGGTCGCCCTGATCGCCCTGCTGCGTTACAGCTGGGCCTACCCGCTCGGCTGGGTGCTCCAGGCCGGCCTCGTCGCCACCGGATTCCTCAACCCGGCAATGTTTTTTGTCGGAGCAATGTTCGCCGCCATGTGGGCATACTGCATGATCATCGGCACCAAACTAGATCACCAGAAGGAGATCGCATGAGCACCCAGGTCGAAGAAACCCTCGTATTGATCAAGCCGGACGGCGTTGCCCGCAACCTCACCGGCGAGATCCTGCGCCGGATCGAGGCGAAGGGCTACTCGCTCGTCGACATGAAGCTGGTGCAGGCCGAGCGCAGCCTGCTCGCCGAGCACTACGCCGAGCACGAGGGCAAGCCGTTCTACGAGCCGCTGATCGAGTTCATGGAGAGCGGCCCCATCGTCGCCTTCCGCATCGCCGGCAACCGGGTGATCGAGGGCTTCCGCGCCCTGGCCGGTACGACGGATCCCACGACCGCCGCGCCGGGGACGATCCGCGGCGACCTCGGCCGCGACTGGGGAGTCAAGGTGCAGCAGAACCTCGTGCACGGTTCCGACTCGCCCGAGTCCGCCACCGCCGAACTGGCCCTCTGGTTCGACTAGCCGCACTTCGACGAGCACATCTTCGCCTCACCCCCCTCGCCGAACTGTGAGTTTGGCACCTTCCCGGAGCCCGGGAAGGTGCCAAACTCACAGTTCGGCGGAGTTTGTGGGCGTGTTCGAGGGCGGGGTCCCGGCGCTCTTAGAGGCGGTTGAGGACGTCCATCTGGAGCTGGGCGATGATGGCGACCGCGATGAAGCAGCCGAGGGTGATCAGGGGGACCCAGGCGTAGGCGACGGATGCGACCCGGCGCACGGATTCCAGGGCCGGGATGCTCCCCGTCTTCAGGTTGTAGAACGTCACCGCGAGGAACGCCGGGATGGTGACGGCCCAGGTGACCATGCACCACGGGCACAGGATGTCGAGCACGAAGATGCTCTGCGCGATCAGCCAGATCACCAGGGCGATCGCGCCGGTTATCCCCACGTTCAGCCCGATCCAGAACCACCGGGCCAGGCGGGCGCCGGCGAGGATGGCTGCGCCAATCGTGATCACGACGCTCCAGCCCATGACCCCGATGAGCGAGTTCGGGAAGCCGAAGATGTTGCCCTGCGGCGAGGAGAGGTTTGTGGCGCAGCCGATCAGCACGCTGAAGCTGCAGCTCAGCTGCGCGTTCGGGTCGGCCAGGAGATGGAGCTTGTCCAGGGTCAGGGTGAACGCCGCCGCGAGGCCGATCACCCCGGCAAGAATAAGGAAGACGGCGAGCCCCGTGGGGCGGGCGGGAGACTCGAGGCGGGGCATCCTCGGATTATGTCACGTGGCTCTGCACGCGATCTGAAGAATGCATGCGATAATCGAACGAGTCGCTCGAGCCGCGCTCGGACAGACGCACAGAAGCTTAATGGGCGGTAAACGCCCAGATTCATTGGTCCCACGACCAAAGGTATTAGCAGCCAGAGCCACGGGCCGGCTGCGGAACAACAAGGATTCGCGGGGGTTTCGCGCAGGCGCAGCCCTCGCCGAGAGAGCAAACCGGATGGGTGGCGCGGTCGCCCGGATCGGTCAAGGAGCGCACCAGTAATGGTGGAAGACAAAGAAATCAAGAAGCGCAAGGGCCTCTTCGGCACTCGCAAAACGTCCCGCAGGGCCTCGTCGGCTGTGACTCCCGCCGCCCAGCCGGATGGTCCGAGCACCCCCACGGACGCACCGGTGGCAACGCCTACCGACGCCCCGATCGACGAAGCGCGCACCGACGCGACGCAGAAGCCTGTGACGGAGCGAAAGCCAGTGACGAAGACATCGACCTCCGCCGAAGACGGCCAGGCCCCGGTAACAGCAACGGAAGCGCCCACGGCCGAGGAAACGTCCGGGGCCGCCCCGGCCGAGAAGGCCATGCTCGCAGTGGAGCCGATCGGGCGTCGGCCGTCGCTCTCGCTCCTGTTCCAGGCGCCGGAGATCGTGCCGCTGCCGGCCCGCACGCCGTCCCGACAGGACACCCGCCAGGACGACCGCACCGGTACGCGCCAGGATGAGGACGAAGACGAAGAGACCTCGACGGTTCGCCGACGCGCCCGCCGTCGTTCGGGCGACGAAGGTCGCTCCGGTTCCAATGACCCCGCGAACACCGTCGTCAAGGTTCGCGTCCCGCGTGAGCCGGAGCTGATCACCGAGCCGCAGCGCATCAAGGGCTCGACCCGGCTGGAAGCGAAGAAGCAGCGCCGCCGTGACGGCCGGGATGCCGGTCGCCGCCGTCCCGTGATCACCGAGGCCGAGTTCCTCGCGCGCCGCGAATCCGTCGACCGCGCCATGGTCGTGCGCGCCAAGCACAACAAGATCCAGATCGGCGTGCTCGAAGACGGCGTGCTCGTGGAGCACTACGTCGCCAAGAACCAGGACGCCTCGCTGATCGGCAACGTGTACCTCGGCAAGGTGCAGAACGTGCTTCCGAGCATGGAGGCCGCCTTCGTCGACATCGGACGCGGCCGGAACGCCGTGCTCTACTCCGGTGAGGTCGACTGGGAAGCCGCCGCAGAGAACTCCGGAAACAGCGGCCAGGCGCGGCGGATCGAGCTCGCGCTCAAGCCCGGCGACAAGGTGCTCGTGCAGGTGACCAAGGACCCGATCGGCCACAAGGGCGCACGCCTGACCAGCCAGGTTTCGCTGCCGGGCCGTTACCTCGTCTACGTGCCCAACGGCTCGATGAACGGGATCAGCCGCAAGCTGCCGGACACCGAGCGCGCCCGGCTGAAGAAGATCCTCAAGGAAGTTCTCCCCGACAACGTGGGTGTCATCGTGCGCACCGCGGCCGAGGGCGCCACCGACGAACAGCTCACGCTCGACGTCAACCGGCTCACCTCGCAGTGGGCATCCATCGCCAAGCAGGTCGACTCGGTCCAGGCCCCGGCCCTGCTGCACAGCGAGCCGGACCTGCTGATCAAGATCGTCCGGGATGTCTTCAACGAGGACTTCCACAAGATGGTCATCGCCGGCGAGGACTCCCGCGAGACCATCGAGGCCTACCTCCGCCAGGTTGCTCCCGACCTGGTCGAGCGCGTGCAGAAGTACGAGGGTGACGTCGATGTGTTCGACGAATACCGCATCTCGGAGCAGATCGAGAAGGCGCTCGACCGCAAGGTCTGGCTGCCGTCCGGCGGTTCGCTCGTGATCGACCGCACCGAGGCCATGACCGTCGTCGACGTCAACACCGGCAAGTTCGTCGGCTCGGGCGGAAACCTCGAAGAGACCGTCACCAAGAACAACCTCGAAGCGGCCGAAGAAATCGTTCGCCAGCTCCGGCTGCGCGACATCGGCGGCATCATCGTCGTCGACTTCATCGACATGGTGCTCGAGACCAACCGCGACCTCGTGCTGCGTCGCATGGTCGAATGCCTCAGCCGCGACCGCACCAAGCACCAGGTCGCCGAGGTCACCTCGCTCGGCCTGGTGCAGATGACGCGCAAGAAGCTCGGCCTCGGCCTCCTGGAATCGTTCAGCGAGAACTGTGAAGCCTGCGCCGGACGCGGGATCATCGTGCACCACGATCCCGTCGTGAAGCACCGCCAGACCGCGCAGCCCGCCCAGGAGCGCCGCCCGCGCAGCAAGTCCGGCGGCAATGGCGACGGGGGCGGCCGCGACAATGGCGGCCGGGACAACGGCGGCCGCGACAGCCACCGCGACAACCGTGGCGGCAACGGCGGAGGTTCACAGCAGTCCGACACGGCCAAGGCCGGCAACGGCACCCACGGAATCACCGAGGACGCCAAGCACGCCCTCGCCCTGATCGCCGCGCGCACCATCGCCCGCCCGGTCACGGAGTCCATCCCGGTCATCACCGAGACGCCCGAGGCTGCGGCGTCGACGGATGCTGCTGTGACGACTGCTGCCGTGACGGATGCTGCTCCGAAGGGCGCCGCTCTGCCCGAGGCCCAGGCGCCCGAGGCTGTTCCTGCGGCCGAGTCGGCGCCGCGCCGGTCGCGTCGCTCCTCGTCCCGAGGAACGTCCGCCCCGACAGCGGCCCCGACAGCGGCCCCGACAGCGGCAGCGGCCGAGGCGGAGCCACAGGCCAGCGGAGCGGTCGCCATTCTCGACATCCCGGTCAAGAAGACGACGCGCACCCGGCGCACGGTGAGCAAGCAGGTCACCGACCAGATGCTGGACTCCGTGCTCGAATCCCTTCCCGAGCCCAAGCAGCCCGGCCAGGGGCGTTCGCGCAGCCGCCGGGTGACGACCGCCGGGGGATCAACGTCGGCCGCGCAGCCGATAGTCGTTCCCGACTCCGGCAAGTAACACAGGCAACACCCAAGCGAATAGGCAGCGCGCCCCGGCCGGGCACGCTGCCTATTCGTCTGCCCGCTTCTGCCGCGCCTTCTTCGCCGCCCGGTCGCGGCCGCTCACCCGAAGTCCGCTCGCGTGGAGCCGGGTGACGAGCTCACGATTGCCCACCGGGAGGGCGCCGGCGGCCACCAGGTCGTCGTAGCGCGCGGCCGGGACGTCGTAGTGGTCCAGGTCGAATCCGCGGCGGGGGATGGCATTGGCGGCCGCGAACGCATGCAGTTCCGCCAGCGAGCTGTCGCTCACCAGGTGGGACCAGAGCATGCCGTGTGCCGGCCACGCCGGCTGGTCGATCAACACGGTCATTCCCAAAGTGTACGGAACCGAGTGAACAGGCCCCATCCCGGTTTGACCGGGGGTGGAGGATCAGCTAAAGTTGACCGTTGGTGTGCGATGGGCCTGAGCCCGCGCGATTGCCAAGGTTTTCTGGTGGTGAGCGGCCGATTTGGCCGGTTCGCCCCCAGTAACTTTCCATCATAGGAAATTGGGCCTCACGGCTCCCCAGAGATAGGTACGTAAAGTGGTTTACGCAGTTGTGCGCGCCGGAGGGCGGCAGGAGAAGGTAGAGGTCGGGACCATCGTCACGATGGACCGAATCAAGGCTGACAAGGACGGCAACGTCGAGCTGGCCGCCGTGCTTCTCGTCGACGGCGACAAGATCACCTCTGACTCGACGTCGCTGGCCAAGGTCAAGGTCACTGCCGAGGTCCTCAACGACCTCCGCGGCCCGAAGATCGTCATCCAGAAGTTCAAGAACAAGACCGGGTACAAGAAGCGTCAGGGGCACCGTCAGGAGCTCACGCGCGTCCAGGTCACCGGCATCGCCTAAGGCCTGAGGAGAAGAACAGATGGCACATAAAAAGGGTGCGAGTTCCACTCGCAACGGTCGCGATTCCAACGCTCAGCGCCTCGGCGTGAAGCGCTTCGGAGGTCAGGTTGTCAGCGCGGGCGAGATCATCGTTCGCCAGCGCGGCACGCACTTCCACCCCGGCGTCAACGTCGGCCGCGGCGGAGACGACACTCTCTTCGCCCTCGAAGCCGGCTCCGTCCAGTTCGGGGCAAAGGGTGGCCGCAAGGTCGTCAACATCGTGGTGGCTGCCGAGTAGGCATCCACAATTTTTGAACGTGAGGGCGGGCTTCGGCTCGCCCTTACGTGTTTCAGCCCCACTTGAAAGGTTTTCCATGGCTACATTCGTCGACCACGTCACGCTGCATTTGCGAGCTGGCCACGGAGGACACGGCTGTGTTTCCGTCAAGCGGGAGAAGTTCAAGCCCCTCGCCGGGCCCGACGGCGGCAACGGCGGCAGCGGCGGCGACCTCGTGCTCGTCGCCGACCCGAACGTGACGACCCTGCTCGGCTACCACCGCTCGCCCCACCGCTCGTCTGACAACGGTGGCCCCGGCATGGGCGACCACCGCAACGGCCACGCCGGTGAGCTGCGCGAGCTCGCCGTGCCGCTCGGCACCGTGGTCAAGGACATGGAGGGCAACGAACTCGCCGACATGACCGAACCCGGGATGCGTCTCGTCGTGGCCCCTGGCGGCCAGGGCGGGCTGGGCAACGCTGCCCTCGCCTCCACCAAGCGCAAGGCCCCCGGCTTCGCGCTCCTCGGCACACTCGGCTGGGAGGGCGACGTCCAGCTTGTGCTCAAGACCGTGGCGGATGTCGCGCTCGTCGGCTACCCGTCGGCCGGCAAGTCGAGCCTGATTGCGGCCATCTCGGCCGCGCGCCCCAAGATCGCCGACTACCCCTTCACCACCCTGCACCCGAACCTCGGCGTCGTCGACGCCGGCGAGGTGCGCTACACCGTCGCCGACGTCCCCGGCCTGATCGAAGGCGCCAGCGAGGGAAAGGGCCTCGGCCTCGAGTTCCTGCGCCACGTCGAGCGTTGCACCGCGCTGCTGCACGTGCTCGACTGCGCCACGCTCGACCCGGGCCGCGACCCGCTGAGCGACCTCGACATCATTCTCGGCGAACTCGCGGCCTACCCGGTTCCCGACGGCCAGCTGCCCCTGCTCGACCGTCCCCAGCTGGTGGCCCTCAACAAGATCGACGTGCCGGAGGCCCGCGAGCTGGCCGAGTTCGTGCGCGCCGACCTGGAAGCCCGCGGCTACCGCGTCTTCGAGATCTCCACGGTCACCCACGAAGGCCTCCGTCAGCTCAACTACGCCCTGGCCGAAACGGTCGAAGCCGGCCGTGTTGCACGCGCCGCAATCGAGGCGAAAAAGCCGCGCATCGTCATCCGTCCGAAGACCGTGGACGACAGCGGCTTCGTCGTGCGCGTCGAGGGTGGATCCTTCGGCAATATCTACCGCATCCTGGGCACCAAGCCAGAGCGTTGGGTGCAGCAGACCGACTTCAAGAACGACGAGGCCATCGGCTTCCTCGCCGACCGGCTGGCCAAGCTGGGCATCGAGAACGAACTGTTTAAGGCCGGCGCCGTCGCCGGGTCGACCGTCATCATCGGCCCCGGTAACGGTGTCGTCTTCGACTGGGAGCCCACGCTCACCTCGACCGCCGAGCTCATCACCGCCCCGCGTGGCACGGACACGCGCCTCGACGACAGCAAGCGACGCACAAGCAACGAGCGCCGTGAAGAGTACTTCGGGCGCATGGACGCCAAGGCCGCGGCCAGGGCCGAGCTCATCCGCGAACGCGAAGCCGGCATGTGGTCCACCGGCGAGGAGGAATTCAACGGTCCCTCGGATTCCGCTTCCGCCGAACAGAAGACGGAAACTGAATGACCGTCTTATCGCGCGACCAGGCCGCTGTCGCCAAGCGCATCGTCTTGAAGGTCGGCTCCTCGTCCATCACCGGCGACAACGCCGACCAGATCAACCGGCTCGTGGACGCCCTGGCGGAGGCGCACGGGCGCGGCACCGAGGTCGTGCTCATCTCCTCCGGCGCGGTCGCCGCGGGGATGCCGTTCCTGGAGCTCGAGGAGCGGCCCGCGGATGTGGCCACCCAGCAGGCCGCGGCATCCGTGGGCCAGAATGTGCTCATCTACCGCTTCCAGGAAAGCCTGGACCGGTACGGGATCGCGGCCGGCACGGTGCTGCTGACGGAGGGCGATGTGCTCACCGAGCCGCACAAAAGCAACACCCGTCGCGCCCTGGACCGCCTGCTCGACCTGCGCATCCTGCCCATCGTCAACGAAAACGACACGGTGGCCGTCTACGGCCTGCGCTTCGGGAGCAACGATCGCCTCGCGGCCCTCGTCGCGACGCTGATCCATGCCGATCTGCTGATCATGCTGAGCGACGTCGACGCGCTCTACACGAAGCCGCCGCACCTTCCGGGTGCGGAGAAGCTCGTCTTCATCTCGGCGGATGACCCGCTCGACGGCTTCGAATTCGGAGCCGGCGGCCCCAGCGGGGTCGGCACGGGAGGCGCGAGCACCAAGGTGGTGGCGGCGCGGATCGCGACGAAGGCCGGAACAGCCGTCCTGGTGACCTCCACCGAACTGGCCGCGGAGGCACTTCGCGGCGAGCCCGTGGGAACCTGGTTCGAAGCTGCCGTGAGGCCGCACGGCTACTCGCTCCTATAGGCTCGTTTTGGCGACGCGGACCGCACCCGGTGGGCCCGCAGGGAAGGCTCGGTCACGTGAACAGGCTTGCGCGCGGCGACATCTCATCCGCGGTACGGATCGTGGTGAAGGTCGGCTCGTCGTCGATCAGTGGCGCAAACGCCGGGCAGATCGCACCGCTCGTGGACGCCATCGCGGAAGCGCACGGCCGCGGCACCGAGGTCGTGCTCGTGTCCTCCGGCGCCATCGCGATCGGGATGCCCTACCTGCACCTCGATGAGCGGCCGACTGACCTCGCCACCCAGCAGGCGGCGGCATCCGTCGGCCAGAACCTGCTCATCTTCCGCTACCAGGACAGCCTCGACCGGTACGACATCGTCGCCGGCCAGGTACTCCTGACGGCGGGCGACCTCGAAAACCCCGCTCACCGCAGCAACGCGCGGCGTGCCATGGACCGCCTGCTCGCCCTGCGCATCCTGCCGATCGTGAACGAGAACGACACGGTCGCCACCCACGAGATCCGGTTCGGCGACAACGACCGTCTTGCGGCGATGGTGGCGACGCTGATCCAGGCGGACCTGCTCGTGCTGCTCAGTGATGTCGACGCGCTGTACACGAAACCGCCGCACCTGCCCGGAGCCGAGCGGATCGACCACATCGCCGCCGGCGAGGCGCTGGCGGGAATGGAATTCGGAACGGCCACGGGTTCGGGGGTCGGAACCGGGGGAGCGAGCACCAAGGTGTCGGCGGCCCGGATCGCGGCGGATGCCGGGACGGCGGTGCTCGTGACGGCGACCGGGCTCGTCGCCGAGGCGCTCCGCGGCGACCATGTCGGCACCTGGTTCGAGCCGGCGGCCTCTCCGAGCGGGCACCCGCTCCCGTAAACGGCCCGCTCGCGTACGCCGCACGCTCCCGTAAACTGGGGGGATGTCCCAGTCGCAGCAGCCCGTCGCACCCCTCACGCCCACGCTTGAAGCGGCCCGGAGCGCGTCGCTCGCGCTCGCATCCGCACCGTCCGAGGTGAAGAACCGCGCACTCGGTGCGATTGCCGCGGCGCTGCGGGGGAGCGTTGACGAGATCATCGCAGCCAACCGACGTGACCTGGCCGCCGGTGCGGACAACGGACTGACCTCGGGTCTGCTGGACCGGCTCGCCCTCGACGCCGCCCGGATCGAAGCCCTGGCCCAGGCCGTGCTGCAGATCGTCAGCCTGACCGACCCGGTCGGCGAGGTCGTGCGCGGCAGCAGCCTGCCCAACGGCATCAAGATCAGCCAGGTACGCGTGCCGTTCGGCGTCGTCGGAGTCATCTACGAAGCGCGTCCCAACGTCACCGTTGATCTCGCCGCGCTGGCGATCAAGAGCGGCAACGCGGTCGTCCTGCGCGGTGGATCGGCGGCGGAGAACAGCAACCGGGTGCTCGTCGGGCTGATCCAGGCGGCGATTGCGTCCGCCGGCCTGCCCGCCGAGTCGGTGCAGACCATCGACCCGTTCGGCCGGGCCGGCGCCACGGAACTGATGCAGGCCCGCGGCTACGTGGACGTGCTCATCCCGCGGGGGAGCGCGAGCCTGATCAACGCCGTCGTCACCCAGTCGAAGGTGCCCGTGATCGAGACCGGAGCCGGCGTCGTGCACGTGTTCCTGGACGAGAGCGCCGACGCGCAGTGGGCGATCGACATTGTGCACAATTCCAAGGTCCACCGCCCGAGCGTGTGCAACGCCCTCGAGACCCTCCTGGTGCACAAGAACGCCGCCGAGCGGCTGCTGCCGGACGTGCTGGCCCGGCTGACGGCATCCGGTGTGACGATCCACGGAGATGCCCGCACGCGGGAGCTGTACCCGGATTCCGTGCCTGCGACGGAGGACGACTGGTCGGCCGAGTACATGAGCCTCGACATCGCGGTGAAGGTGGTCGACTCCCTCGACGCGGCCATCGACCACATTCGCCGCTACTCGACGGGGCACACCGAATCGATCGTCACGAACGACGTGGTCAACGCCGAGCGGTTCCTGAACGAGGTGGACTCCGCCGCGGTGATGGTCAACACATCCACCCGCTTCACCGACGGCGGGGAATTCGGCTTCGGGGCCGAGGTGGGCATCTCGACCCAGAAGCTGCACGCGCGCGGTCCGATGGGACTGCCGGAGCTCACCAGTACGAAGTGGATTGTGCGCGGCACAGGCCAGGTGCGGGCGTAGGCCCCACTAGAATGAGTGCGACGGCGGGGGCCCCGCCGTTGTGCCTTGAATGGAGAACCTCATGTCGTTTGTGACCGCAGTGCTGGCCGAGATCGAGCACGTCGCCCTGCCCATGCCGACCCTGATGTACGGCGCCATCGCCCTCGTCGTGTTCTTCGCCCTCGGCTTGCTCGTGTGGACCTACCGCGACGTCGCCAACCGCCACCAGACGAAGGCGGATGCCTATGCCGCCGCGCACGGCGGAGCTCGCAGCCACGACGGTCACTGACCCATCGACCACCCCGTGGCTTCGCGTCGCCCCCGCATCGGCGTGATGGGCGGAACCTTCGACCCGATCCACCACGGGCACCTGGTCGCGGCCAGCGAGGTCGCCCAGAGCTTCGACCTCGACGAAGTCATTTTCGTGCCCACCGGCCAGCCGTGGCAGAAGCACGACGTGTCCAAGGCCGAGCACCGGTACCTGATGACGGTGATCGCCACGGCGTCGAATCCTCGATTCACCGTGAGCCGCGTCGACATCGACCGCTCGGGGCCCACCTACACGATCGACACCCTGCGGGATATCCACGCCGAACGGCCGGATGCCGAACTGTTCTTCATCACCGGTGCCGACGCGATCCAGCAGATCCTCGGCTGGAAAGACGTGCGGGAACTCTGGAATCTGGCTCACTTCGTGGCTGTGAGTCGACCGGGACATGAACTGAGCATTTCAGGATTGCCGGACCAGGACGTAAGCTTACTGGAGGTTCCGGCTCTGGCCATCTCGTCCACTGATTGCCGGGAACGCGTGAACCGGGGCTTCCCGGTCTGGTATCTGGTCCCCGACGGGGTTGTCCAGTACATCTCAAAGCATCATCTGTATCGGAGTGTGGCATGACGTTGGGTAACAGTCCCCAGCCTCCGCTGACCCGCCGCCAGGAACGCGAATTAGCGCGCCAGCAGGGGTTGCTGTCGACCGCGGACGACCTTCGGCTTTCGGCCGGCGACCCGGCTCCCGACGTCGAGTCCGACGTTTCGGCTGCCGACGTCAAGCCCGCCGACGTCAAGCCCGCCGACGTCAAGCCCGCGGCCGTCAAGCCGGACGTCGTCGCGGAATCCGTTCCCGTGTCGGCCTTCGCTCCCCGGGGCGTAGAAAAGGTTCCCGCCGAGAAGGCGACGTCCACCAAGCGCCAGGCTCCCGAGCGCACGCTCACCCGACGCCAGTTGCGTGCCATCAAGGCCGCCGAGTCGGGCGAGCCGGAAGCAACGGAGGGCGAGGACGTTTCCCCCGACGCGGAGACCCACACGACGGGAGGGCTCAACCCGCCCGTCGGCCACTGGTCGCTCGACCGCGGTGACGACCACACACCCACCGTCGACGAGGGCCAGACATTCGACCAGTTCATGTCCCGAGGAACCGGCGGAAGCGGCAGCCCGACCACGACGAGCGCGCTCATCCTGCCGTCGATCCCGTTGCAGGGTTCGAGTTCCGGGCCCCTCACGAGCACGGGTGAGATCCTCATCACCGGTTCGTACGACCTTCCCCGCAGCCTCGGCTCGACCGGTCACCACCCCGGCAACTTCGATTCCTCGGACATGGATCAGTCCGACGATCACGACGACGCGGGCGGCTACAACTCCACCGTTGCGCCCGTGAGCGCCAGCAGGGCCGTCAGTACGCACGCGTCGAACCGCGGCCTCGTGGCCCCGCCGCAGAAGAGCGGCAACTCCCTCCCGACCGTGCTCGCGATCACCGCGGCCGTACTGGCCGTCGGCGTGCTCGCGCTCTTCGTGCTCGGCTACGTCTTCAACATTTTCTAATGCCAACCATGTCGACTTCACACACCCAGGGACTCATTCGATGACCGCTTCTGCCCACGCTCTCGAGCTCCTCAAGGTGGCCGCAGCCGCCGCCGACTCGAAGGCCGGGGAGGACATCGTCGCTATCGACGTCTCCAGCCCCCTGCCGCTGACCGATATCTTCCTCATCGTCACCGGTCGTTCGGAGCGCAACGTCGTTGCGATCGCCGGAGAGATCGAAGACAAGCTCATCGAGGCCGGCTTCAAGCCGCTGCGTCGTGAAGGACGCGCCGAGGGCCGGTGGATCCTCGTCGACTTCGGCGACCTCGTGGTGCACGTCTTCCACGAGGAAGAACGCCAGTACTACTCCCTCGAACGCCTGTGGAAGGACTGCCCGGTCATCCCGATCGAGCTCCCCACTCGCGAGTCCGCCGAGTAGCGCTGGTTCGCGAGAGGCTCTCGCGTGTAGTAGCCTAGACAAGTTGTTTCGGAGCAGTCCGAAACACAATCCGGGTCCGTGGCGCAGCTGGTAGCGCACCTGCATGGCATGCAGGGGGTCAGGGGTTCGAATCCCCTCGGATCCACCGAGCACAACGAAAAGCCCCAACTTTGGTTGGGGCTTTTTTCGTTCCACCGGCATCCGTTGTGGTTTCGGTTCACATTCTTTTCGGATTACTTTCGGTTTCTTTCCCCGGGGTCGACGGTCGATAATTGGGCCTGTGCCCTCGCCCCAGGTTTCTTCCACGCTGCCCCGGCGGTGCCCCTGCCTGAGCGGGCTGACCTACGCCGAGTGCTGTGGACCTCTCCATGCCGGGCAGGGATCCGCGCCGACAGCCGAACGCCTGATGCGCTCCCGCTACTCGGCGTTCGCCGTGGGCGACACCGAGTACCTGTTGGCGACCTGGCACCCCGCCACTCGCCCCGAATCCCTCGAACTCGATGCCGACATGCAGTGGGTGCGGCTCGACATCCTGAGGACGGTCCGTGGCGGACCGCTGGATACCGACGGGGTGGTGGAGTTCGCGGCACACTACCGGCTGGACGGACAGCGAGCCCAGCAGCACGAGACCAGCCGATTCCTGAAGGTCGACCGCCGCTGGTTCTACCTCGACTCCCTGGGCTGAGCCGCGGGCGTCAGAACGGGGGTGGCGGGTCGATCCGGGTGGCCGGTTCGGTCGTGTACTCCCGGCCGGCGGGCGAGGTCCAGGTGAGCGTGCCGTCCCTGGC
>NZ_SOHC01000008.1:0-21839 GCF_004403955.1 Cryobacterium sp. TMT1-2-1 | reverse complement strand
CACCCAGCCGCCGACCGCGAGGCCATTGCACTGGGACATTTCCTGTCATGCTATTGAGCTGTTCCGCAACGCTCGATCTCAACAAGTGAAACCAAGCGACACGTCATCAAACAAACAACGCGAATAACTCCACATTGTTTAGCTTGGGATGGTCCCGCTTGAGGCCGAGAAGCATTCCGCTTCCCGCACCTGTGGGGTGACAAGAGATGACATTACGCGGATTTCGGGAGGCCCGCAATTCGCTGCCTCATCCCGGGCGTGTCGGCTCGTTTCACTCGACGAAGACGCCGGCGAGGGTCTTCTTGCCGCGGCGCAGAACCGCGACGCCGCTGGGCAGAACGGCGCCCTCAATCGTCTCCGTGTCGGTCAGCACCTTCACGTTGTTCAGGTACACCCCGCCCTGGCTGATCGCCCGCCTCGCTTCACTGAGACTGGCGGTCAGCCCGGTGTCCACGAGCAGCTGCGCCACCGGAGCGTGCGGAGCGGTCGTCGTGTTCGGGAGTTCGCGCAGCGCGGCCTCGAGCGTCTCCTGATCGAGGTCGGCCAGGTTCCCCTGTCCGAACAGAGCCTGCGCGGCGAGCACGGCGGCGGCCGTGGCCCGCTGCCCGTGCACGAGGCTCGTCACTTCGATGGCCAGGGTGCGCTGAGCCTCGCGGCGGAACGGTTCGGTCGCCACCGCCTCCGCCAGGCGCTCGATTTCGGCGCGGGGGAGGAAGGTGAAGACCTTGAGCCGGGCCACCACATCGGAATCGTCCGTGTTCAGCCAGAACTGGTAGAGCGCGTACGGGCTCGTGAGCGTGGGGTCGAGCCAGACGGCGTTGCCTTCGCTCTTGCCGAACTTGGTGCCGTCGGTGTTGGTGATGAGCGGCGTGCCGATGGCGTGCACGCTCACCCCCTCGGCGCGATGGATGAGGTCGGTGCCGCTGGTGAGGTTGCCCCACTGGTCACTCCCCCCGGTCTGCAGCACGCAGCCGTGGCTGCGGTAGAGCTCGAGGAAGTCCATCCCCTGGAGCACCTGGTAGCTGAACTCTGTGTAGCTGATGCCGGCATCCGAGTTGAGCCGGGCACTCACGGCATCCTTCTTGAGCATGGTGCCGACGCGGTAGTACTTGCCGACGTCGCGCAGGAAGTCGATGACCCCCATCTTCTCGGTCCAGTCGAGGTTGTTGACGAGGGTGACGGCGTTGTCGCCTTCGGCGCTGAGGAACCGGGAGACCTGGCCCTGGATGTACCCCACCCACTCCGCGACGACGTCTTTGGTCTGCAGCGTGCGCTCGGCCTGCGGGCGAGGGTCGCCGATCAGGCCGGTGGATCCCCCGACCAGGCCGAGGGGACGGTGGCCGGCCAGCTGCAGCCGCCGCATGAGCAGGAGCTGCACGAGGTTTCCCAGGTGCAGGCTCGCCGCGGTCGGGTCGAACCCGCAGTAGTAGGTGATCGGCTCTCCCCCCAGCAACTCGCGAAGTTCGGACTCGTCGGTGGAGACGTGCACGAGGCCGCGCCAGATGATCTCCTCCCAGACGTTGTCGAAGGAAGGATCGTTGGCCTGCAGGGCGAGGATGGCTGGGTCTGACACGCTGCCAGATTACCAGCGCGCCGGGCCGGCCCTCCCGATGGGCGTACCGGGCGCGTCCTGGGCGCGGATTAAGCTCTCCGGGTTGACGAGTCTTGATTTAGGCCTGAAGCTTCATTAGACTCACTTCAGGACGGAGGCTTAACCACATGTTCGTGATTACCGCAGACCAGATTGACAGCCGCAACGACCGGGATCGGGCGAGCGAGATGATCGCCCGGCTGAACGCCGACTTCGGCCCCGCCTTCCTTCTCCCGCCCGACCAGACCTCCGGCGACGAGATCCAGCTCCTGACGGCCGATGCCGACGCGGCGCTCAACGTTGTGCTGGCGCTGCACCGTGCGGGCCATTGGAGCATCGGCCTCGGCATCGGCGACGTGCGCACTCCCCTGCCCGCCTCGACCAGGCAAGCATCCGGCGGAGCCTTCGTGGCCGCCCGGGACGCGGTCAACCGGTCCAAGCGGACCGAGGCGCGGTTCGCCCTCGAGGCCGCGGCCACGGTTCCCCCGGGCGACCCGACGCCGGCCGCTGACGAGGTCGAAGCCATCGTCACCATGCTCCTGCTGCTGCGCCAGCGGCGCACCAACGAGGGCTGGGAGGCTATCGAACTGCTCCGGCGCGGCCTGCCCCAGGTGCAGATCGCCGCCGCCCTGGGGATCTCGACCGCTGCGGTCAGCCAGCGGCTGAAAAGCGCCCAATGGAGGGTCGAGGAAGCCGTGCGCCCCGCACTGGTTAAGCTCGTACAGAACCTCGACCGCGCCACAACCGAATCGGAACGAGACGCATGACCTCGCTCACCGCCCACGTGCTGACCTACCTCTACTGGGTCTTCCTCCTGCTTGTCACCAGCGGCGCCCTGGTCGGCGCCGTGCTCGCCTTCAAGCTGCAGAAGCGGGCCCACGCCATCGGCTCGGCCGGGGCCCTCGCCGCCGGACTGCTGGTCGCGGCCGTTCCGATGCCACAAGGCCCGAGCGTCTTCGGCATCGTGCTCGGGATGCTCGCGGTCGCGCTGGCCGCGATCGGCGGCGGGCCGCTCACGGTGCTCATTCTCGAGCTCGCCACGAGGAACACCGTGCCGCCGGGCAGCCACGGCGGGATCCTCGTCGAAGACGGGGCCACGGATGACACCGTTGCCACATCCGGAGTGCACGAGGTGCTCCGCGGCGGACTGACCATCGGCATCCTCGAGCGCGTGGCGGTGGCCGGCGCGATCCTCGCCGGTTTCCCCGAGGCCCTCGCCGTGGTCGTGGCGATCAAGGGCGTCGGCCGCTTCACCGAGCTGGCGGCCGCCGAGGCACGCGAGAGATTCATCATCGGCACCTTCGCCAGCCTGATCTGGGCGTGCGCCTGCGCCGCCCTCGTCGGCCTCGCCGTCGTCTAGCCCCTCCCTCCAAGCCCCCTCCCTCTCAAGCCCCCCCTCTTTCTTACCCCCACCTCCCGCGAAACCGCAGTTGTGCGCGTTATGAGGCACGAATAACGCGCACAACTGCGGTTTCGCGGGTCATTTCGGCGGTTTCGGGACGGCCCGGCGGTAGGGCGAGACGGATGCCTCGCCCGGCATCCAGAACCGCCACGGGAACTCCGCTCCCCCGCCCTCGCCGCTCACGCCCGTGCGCGGGCCGGTGAGGAAGTCGGCCGGCTCGGCCGGCAGCGTGAGCTGGAACGGCGGCAGGGCCAGGTCGGAGCCGTCGTCGCCGAGGCCGATCCCGAGCGCGAGCGTGAGCCGCGCCGGGCCCCTCGCGAGGTCGCGATCGCTGGCCGACGAGGTGCGGCGGGCGCGGGCATCCGCGATGCCATCGATGATCTCGCCGCCGCGGATCAGCACGGCGGACGCCTCGCCGTCGGGCGAGCAGACGACGTTGGCGCAGACGTGCATCCCGTAGGTGAAATACGCGTAAAAACGACCCGCCGGGCCGAACATGCTGGCGTTGCGCCGGGTCTGCCCGCGAAAGGCATGCGAGCCGGGATCCGCCCCGCCGCCCAGGTACGCTTCGACCTCGGTGATGCGCAGCGACACCCCTCCGTGGCTGAGCACCGCGCCCAGCAGGAGTGGCGCGACCTGGGTCGCGGGCCGTTCGAGCAGGGCGCGGTCGAAGCTCACTTCAGGAGCCTCACTTCAGCAGCCTCACTTCAGCAGCGGCGCAGCCAATGCGCGCACGCGCGCCACGAGGGCGGCGCGCTGTTCGGCGACGCGCACGGGCGCGGTTCCGCCCTGGCCGTCGCGGCCCTCCACCGAACCCCGGATGCTGAGCACGTCGCGCACCTCGGGGGTCAGGTGCTCTGAGATCGACCGGAGCGCGTCGTCGTCCACCTCGTGCAGTTCGAGCCCGCGTTCCTCGGCAAACTTCACCAGTGAGCCGGTGATCTCGTGGGCATCGCGGAAGGTGACGTGGCGCTTGACCAGCCATTCGGCGACATCCGTGGCCAGGGAGTAGCCCTGGGGCGCGAGTTCGGCCATCCGGTCGGTGTGGAAGGTCAGAGTGGCGACCATACCGGTGAAGGCCGGCATGAGCACCTGGAGCGTCTCGATCGAGTCGAAGACGGGTTCCTTGTCTTCCTGCAGGTCACGGTTGTAGGCCAGCGGAAGCCCCTTGAGGGTGGTGAGCAGCCCGGTGAGGTTGCCGATCAGGCGGCCCGACTTGCCGCGCGCAAGTTCGGCGATGTCGGGGTTCTTCTTCTGCGGCATGATCGAGGACCCGGTGGAGTAGGCGTCGTCGAGGGTGACGAAACCGAACTCCTTCGTGTTCCAGAGGATGATCTCCTCGGCCAGCCGGGACAGGTCGATGCCGATCTGGGCAGTGATGTACGCGAACTCGGCGACCAGGTCGCGGCTCGCAGTGCCGTCGATCGAATTCTCGACAACGCCGCCGAAGCCGAGCTCCGTGGCGATGAGGCGGGCATCCAGCCCGAGGGTGCTTCCGGCCAGGGCGCCGCCGCCGTAGGGCGAGAAGTCGGCGCGCTTGTTCCAGTCGGCGAAACGTTCGAGGTCGCGCACGAGCGGCCAGCAGTGCGCGAACAGGTGGTGGGCGAGCAAGACGGGCTGCGCGTGCTGCAGGTGGGTGCGGCCGGGCATGATCGCGTGCTCGTTCGCCTCGGCCTGCGACGCCAGGGCGTCGATCAGGTCGATCAGGAGGTCGGCGATCGCAGCGGAACGGTCGCGCAGCAGCATCCGGACGAGCGTGGCCACCTGGTCGTTGCGGCTGCGGCCGGCGCGGAGTTTGCCGCCGAGCTCGGTGCCGATGATGTCGATCAGGCCGCGCTCGAGGGCGGAGTGCACGTCTTCGTCGCTTTCGGCCGGCGTGAACCGGCCCGCGGCGACGGCGACCTCCAGGGCGTCGAGCCCGGCGACCATCGCGACGAGTTCTTCATCGCTCAGGTACCCGGCGGCGGCGAGGGCGCGGGCGTGGGCCTTGGAACCGCGGAGGTCGTACTCCGCCAGCTGCCAGTCGAAGTGCGTCGACTTGCTCAGCCGCGCCAGCTCCGGTGACGGCCCGCCGGCGAAGCGGCCGCCCCAGAGGGCGCCCGCCTTGCCGGCACGATTGTCGCCGTTGCCTGGCTTGTCGCCTGGCTTGTCGCCCTTGTGCGCCACGCCGACCTACTTGCCGGCGAGGTCGCGGCGTGCCGAGATCTTGCTCGGCAGCGACCACAGCTCGATGAAACCCTTGGCCATCGACTGGTCGAAGGTGTCCCCGGTGTCGTACGTGGCGAGGTTGAAGTCATACAGGCTCTGCGTGGACTTGCGCCCGGTGACGACGGCGCTGCCGGCGTGCATCTTCAGGCGGATGTCGCCGGTGACGTGCTTCTGCGTCTCGTCGATGAACACGTCCAGGGCCCGCTTGAGGCCGGAGAACCAGAGCCCGTCGTAGACGAGCTCGGCCCACTTCGACTCCACGGTGCGCTTGTAGCGGGCGAGGTCGCGTTCGATCGTCATGTTCTCGAGCTCTTCGTGCGCGGCGATCAGTGCGATGCCGGCCGGGGCCTCGTAGACCTCGCGGCTCTTGATGCCGACGAGGCGGTCCTCGACGATGTCGATGCGGCCGACGCCCTGGTTGCCGGCGTGCAGGTTCATGAGTTCGATGGCCTGCAGCGGCGTCACGGGGACGCCGTCGATGGCGACGGGAATGCCCTGGTCGAAGCTGATGACGACCTCGGTCGGCTCGCGGGTCACGGCCGGATCCTGCGTGTAGGTGTAGAGGTCCTCGATCGGAGCGTTCCACGGGTCCTCGAGGAACCCGGTCTCGACCGCGCGGCCGTAGACGTTCTGGTCGATGGAGTACGGGCTCTTCTTCGACTGCGCGATCGGCAAGTTGTGCATCGCCGCGTACTCGATGGCCTTGTCGCGGGTGAGCGCAAAGTCGCGCACCGGGGCGAGTGACGTGAGCTCGGGCGCGAGGGCTGCGACGGCGGCTTCAAACCGCACCTGGTCATTGCCCTTGCCGGTGCAGCCGTGCGCGACGCTGTTCGCGCCGAGGTCCTTCGCGGTCGAGGCGAGGTACTTGGCGATCAGTGGACGGCTGAGCGCCGAGACGAGCGGGTAGCGCTTCTGGTAGAGCGCGTTGGCCTTGAGCGCCGGCATGACGTAATCGGTCGCGAATTCGTCCTTGGCGTCGACGACGATCGACTCCACGGCACCACAGTCGAGTGCTCGCTGGCGGATCACGTCCATGTCTTCGCCGCTCTGTCCGACGTCGATCGCGAGGGCGACGACCTCTTTTCCGGTCGCATCCTTCAGCCAGCCGATGCCAACCGACGTATCCAGTCCACCCGAGTATGCGAGCACAACGCGTTCTGCCATGGTTCTCCTCAATCCGTGATCATCTTCAAGTTTACGGTGTCGCAGAGGTCGACCTCGCCGCGAGTCCCCAGGCGGTGGTCGAGCCCGTCGAGACCCGGTGGTCGACCACCGGGTCGGGTCGGGTACCTAGGCGGCGTTTTGCGCGAGCAGCCAGACGAGGAGCGACTTCTGGGCGTGCAGGCGGTTTTCGGCCTCGTCCCAGATGATGCTCTGCGGGCCGTCGATGACATCCGCGGTGACTTCGTAGCCGCGGTCGGCCGGGAGGCAGTGCATGAAGTGGGCGTCCGCCTTCGCGAGGGCCATCATCGCGGCGTCCACCCGGTAGTCGCCGAAGACGGCGAGGCGGTCCGACTTCTCCTCTTCCTTGCCCATCGACACCCAGGTGTCGGTGACGACGACGTCGACGCCGGCGACGGCCTCGCGGGGGTCGGTGTACAGGGCGACGGATCCGCCGGTGCGAGCTGCGATTGCCGCGGCATCCGCCACGACCTGCGCGTTCGGCGCGTACTCGGCCGGCGATGCGACCCGCACGTGCATGCCGGCGGTCGCCCCGGCGAGCAGGTAGGACTGGGCCATGTTGCTGGCGCCGTCGCCGAGGAAGGCGATGGTCAGGCCGGCGAGGTCACCGCGATGTTCGCGGATGGTGAGCAGGTCGGCGAGCAGTTGGCACGGGTGGAAGTCGTCGGAGAGCGCGTTGACGACGGGAACGCTTGTGCCGCTGGCCATCTCCTCGAGGCCGGCCTGGCCGTAGGTGCGCCAGACGATCGCGGCGACCTGGCGCTCAAGCACCCGGGCCGTGTCGGATGCCGTTTCCTTGCCGCCGAGCTGGCTGCTGGCCGTGCTGATGATCAGCGGGCTGCCGCCGAGGTCGGCGATTCCGACCGCGAACGAGACCCTCGTGCGGGTCGAGGACTTGTCGAAGATCACGGCGACGGTCTGCGGGCCGGCCAGGGGCTTGACCGCGAATCGGTCTCGCTTCAGCTCCAGGGCCCGGTCGAGGATCTCCGCCTGTTCGGCCGGAGAAATGTCGTCGTCGCGCAGGAAATGGCGGGTCACGGTGTCACTTTCGCTGATGGTGCGGGTAGCGGGTGGGAAAGTTCAACTCTAGATGCTGGCCAGTGCGAGCCCGAATCGGCGCTCGAACTCGGCCAGTTCGGCGTCGCCGACGATCAGCGGCGGCGCCAGGCGGATGCTCAGCTCGTTGGCGGCGTTGACAATGAGCCCGTGTGAGAGTGCCGCCGCCGCCAGCCGCAACGCGACCGGCTCGGTCAGCCCGATGCCGAGGAGCAGCCCGCGCCCGCGCACCTCCGCGATCAGAGGCGAGTCGAAGCGGGCGATGATCTCCCGCAGCTCGCTCCCCCGGCGGGCCGCGTTGGCGACCAGGCCGTCGTCTTCGATCACGCCGAGCACCGCGTTGGCGGTCGCCGTGACGAGCGGGTTGCCGCCGTAGGTCGAGCCGTGCTGCCCACGGGTGAAGAGGTCGGAGGCCGCGCCGAAGGTGACCAGCGCGCCGATCGGCACGCCGCCGCCCATCCCCTTGGCCAGGGTCACCGCGTCGGGCAGGATGCCGTCCTGCTCGTAGGCGAACCAGGTACCGGTGCGTCCGATCCCGGTCTGGATCTCGTCGAGGATCAGCAGCACGCCGTGCTCGGTGCAGAGTTCGCGCGCGCGGCGGAGGAAACCGTCCGGGAGCTCCAGCACGCCGGCCTCGCCCTTGAGCGGTTCGAGGAAGAGGGCCGCGACGGTGCCGTCGATCGCGGCCTCGAGCGCCTCGATCGTCGTGTCGATGTGCTCGACGCCGCCGGGGACGGGCTCGAAGGGCTCGCGCATCTGCGGCTTGCCGGTGAGGGCGAGCGCGCCCATCGTGCGGCCGTGGAAGGAATCGTGCAGGGCGAGGATCCGGGTCCGGCCACGGCCGTTCACGTTGAGCCGGGCCAGTTTGAACGCGGCCTCGTTGGTCTCGGCGCCCGAGTTGCAGAAGTAGACGCGCCCGCTCTCGCCGGCCCCGGTGAGGCGTTTCAGCCGTTCAGCGAGTTCCAGCTGGGGCGGAGTGGCGAAGTAGTTGGACACGTGCACGAGCGTGGCGACCTGCTCGCTGACCGCGGCGACCATGGCCGGATGCGCGTGCCCGAGCGCGTTCACCGCGATACCGGCCAGGAAATCGAGGTACTTCGTGCCCTGGTCGTCCCAGACGTAGCATCCCTCGCCACGCACGAGCAGCGCGAGCGGGGTCGCGAGCGTGCGCATCATCGAGTCGCCGAAGCGGTCCTGCCACGTGCGGTCTGCCTGCGTCGGGTCTGCCTCGCTCATGCCGGTACCACCTCCGTGCCGATGCCCTGGGTCGTGAAGACTTCGAGCAGGATCGAGTGCGGAACGCGCCCGTCGATGATCGCAGCCTTGGCCACGCCGCCCTCGACCGCGTCGAGGCAGGCGGTCATCTTGGGGATCATGCCGGACTCGAGGCCGGGCAGCAACGCGCGGAGGGCCTCCGTGTCGATCACGCTCACGATCGAGTCGCGGTTGGGCCAGTCGCTGTAGAGGCCGGCGACGTCGGTGAGGATGACGAGCTTGGCCGCCCCGAGGGCGATCGCCAGTGCGGCGGCGGCCGCGTCGGCGTTGACGTTCAGGGACTGGCCCGGGACATCCGTGTCGGGTGCGATCGACGACACGACCGGGATCCGGCCGGCGTCGAGTTGCGCGTGCACAGCCTCCGGGTCGACCCCGATGACGTCGCCGACGAGGCCGAGGTCGACGTCCTCGCCGTCAATGACGACGCCGCGGCGGCGCCCCTGGAACAGGCCGGCATCCTCACCGGAGAGGCCGGCGGCAAGCGGGCCGTGCTGGTTGATGTGGCTGACGAGGTCGCGGTTGATCTGGCCGGTGAGCACCATCCGCACGACGTCCATCGCCTCGGGGGTCGTGACCCGGTAGCCGCCGCGGAACTCGCTCTCGATGCCGAGGCGCTCGAGCATGGCGGAGATCTGCGGGCCGCCGCCGTGCACGACGACCGGGCGGATGCCGGCGTAGCGCAGGTAGACCATGTCCTCTGCGAACGCGCGCTGCAGTTCCTCGCTCACCATGGCGTTGCCGCCGAACTTGATCACGATCACCTGGTCGTGGAACCGCTTGAGCCAGGGCAGGGATTCAATCAGGGTGGCGGCCTTGACGGCTGCCTCCGCCTGGCTGTTGGTGGTGTCGTCGGTGCTCTCGTCGGCGCTCAACTCGAGTACGCGCTGTTCTCTTCGACGTAGTCGTGGGTGAGGTCGTTGGTCCAGATCGTGGCCGTTTCGGCGCCGGCGTGCAGGTCGATGACCACCGACACGGCCCGTGCGGAGAGGTCGACGAGTTCGCGGGGTTCGTCGGGCTCCCCCGCGGTGCAGACATGCACGCCGTTGATGGCGACGTCGATGCCGTACGGGTCGAAGGTGGCGTCGGCCTCGCTGACCGTGCCGACCGCGGCGAGCACGCGGCCCCAGTTGGGGTCGTTGCCGTAGATGGCGGCCTTGAACAGGTTGCTCCGGGAGACGGCCCGCGCCACCGTGACCGCCTCGGTCTCTGAGAGGGCATTCACCACCTCGATGGCGACGTCGTGCGCCGCCCCCTCGGCGTCGGCCTGCAGTTGGAGGGTGAGGTCGCGGCACAACTCGGTGAGGGCATCCGCGAACTCGGCCTCGTCGGCGTCGATGCCGCTGGCCCCGGAGGCGAGCAGGCTGACGGTGTCGTTTGTGGACATGCAGCCGTCGGAGTCGAGCCTGTCGAAGGTCAGCCGGGTCGCCTGGCGGAGCGCGGTATCGAGCCGCGCGGAGTCGAGGACCGCGTCGGTGGTGATCACGACGAGCATGGTCGCGAGGCCCGGCGCGAGCATCCCGGCTCCCTTGGCCATGCCGCCGATGGTCCAGCCGGCCGGCGATCGGTGCTCGGCCTGCTTCGGCGTCGTGTCGGTGGTCATAATGGCGGTCGCGGCGGCGAGGCCCGCTTCGGGCGACGCCGCGACGTCACCCTGGAGGGCCAGGGACGCCTCCCAGACGCCGGCCCTGAGCTTGTCGAGATCGAGTTGTTCGCCGATCAGGCCGGTCGAGCAGACGAGCACGTCCCCGGCGGAGATGTCCAGTCGGGCAGCGACGGCCTCGGCCGTCGCGTGGGTGGTCTGGAAGCCGATCCGGCCGGTGTAGCAGTTCGCGCCGCCGGAGTTGAGCACGATCGCGCTGACCACGCCGTCGGCCATGACCTGCCGGCTCCAGATCACCGGGTTGGCCTGGCAGCGGTTGATCGTGAAAACGGTCGCCGCGCTGGTGAGCGGGCCGAGGTTCTGCACGAGGGCCAGGTCGAGGCCGCCCGATTTCTTGAGACCGGCGGTGACACCGGCTGCGGCGAATCCGGCGGGGGCTGTGACGCTCACGGGGCGACTCCATTCGTGCTGAGGCCCGCGGTTTCGGGCATTCCGAGGGCGATGTTGGCCGATTGGATGGCGGCGCCGGCGGTGCCCTTGACCAGGTTGTCGACGGCGGTCACCGTCACGACGCGACCGGCTGCCTCGTCGACGGCGAGGCCGATCAGCGCGGTGTTCGCGCCGAGAACATCCGCTGTGCGCGGGAAGTGACCATCGGGCAGCAGGTGCACGAACGGTTCGTCGGCGTAGGCACGCTCCCAGGCGTCACGCACGGCGGCCGCCGAGGTGCCCGGCACGAGGCGGGCGGTGGCGGTGGCGAGGATGCCGCGAGACATCGGCACGATCACGGGAGTGAAGGAGATGGTCGGGTTCACTGCTCCGGCCCAGCGCAGGCCCTGCTGCATCTCGGGGATGTGGCGGTGCACTCCGCCGACCGCGTAGGGGTTCGCCGAGCCGAGAATCTCGGGCGCGAGGTTCGGCAGCTTGAGGCTCTTGCCGGCGCCGGACGGGCCGACCGCCAGCACGGCCACGATGTCCTGGGCCTCGATGACGCCCGCGAGGATCCCGGGCGCGAGGGCGAGGGCGACGGTGCTGGCATTGCACCCGGGCGCGGCGATGCGCCGCGCCCCGACCAGGCGGTCCCGCTGCTTGCCGCCCGCGACGGGAAGCTCGGGCACCCCGTAGGCCCAGGCGCCGTAGTAGTCGCCGCCGTAGAACGCGGCCCAGTCGGGCTCGCTCTCGAGCCGGTGGTCCGCGCCGCAGTCGACCACGAGCGTCTCGGCGGGCAGGTGGGCGGTCAGGGCACCGGATGCGCCGTGAGGCAGCGCGAGGAAGACGACGTCGTGCCCGGCCAAAGTCTCCGGCGACGTGTCGACGAGCGTCAGGTGCGCGAGCGACCGCAGGTGAGGCTGGACATCGAGGAGGCGCTGCCCGGCGTTGCTGTGCGCGGTCACCGTGCGCAGCTCGAGGTCGGGGTGCCCGGCGATCAGCCGCAGCAGCTCTCCGCCCGCATAGCCGCTCGCGCCCGCCACTGCCACCGAAAAGACCATGCGTTAAACCTATCGCGCAGCCTCTCCCCGCCGAGAATCGCCGATTACGCCGAGACGCGCCGTTCCGGCGGCGATTCTCGGCAGAATCGGCGACTCTCGGCGATCGGGCGGGGCGCCACGGCGAGTGGCGGCGCGGGCGCTCCGTTCGCCGAGCTTGACTGTTGCGGTCGGCGGAAGGGACTACTCGCGGATGGTCGCCCCGAAGCGTGCGGCGGCCACGGCGACACCGGCGAGCTTGGCTTCGCTCGCCTCGGGCGCCGTGAGTGTGCGGTCCAGCGCGCGGAAACGCAGCGCGAAGGTCAGCGACTTGCGGCCGACCGGGACGCCCGCGCCACGGTAGTCGTCGACCAGGTGCGCGCTCTCGAGCAGCGCCCCACCGCCCTCGGACACGGCCGCGAGCACGTCGGCGGCCGGCACATCGGCGTCGACCACGAGCGAGAGGTCCTGGGTCGCCGCCGGCATGGTGCGGATCGGCGTCGCGACGATCCCGGCGCCCGCGTGGGCGATCACGTCGGACAGGTTGACCTCGGCGACGGCGACGACCGAGGGCAGGTCGCCCTCACGCGCGACGGCGGGGAGCAGCTCGCCGGCGTAGCCGACGACCTCGTCCGCGTCGCCCGCCGTTGTCACGAAGAGTTCGGCCGTGCGCCCCGGGTGCATCGCCTGGTGCGAACCCTGGCGCACCTGGATCCGCACGCCGGAGGCGAGCGCGACCTGCTGCACGGCGGCGAGGGCGTCCTGCCAGCCGGCCGCGACCGCGGGGTGGCCCGGCTGGTGCCGCGCCGCGTTGCCGATCAGCACGACGCCGAGCATCAGAGGCTGAGGGGGGATGCCGGCGTTCAGCTCGGCCTCCAGGTTGGCGCTCGGCCGCACCGCGCCGGGCGGCACCACGTCGGCGCCGTAGCGGATGCCCGGCTCGGGCCGGAAGACGAGCCCCAGCTCGAACACGGCCAGGTCGGTGAGCCCGCGAGAGCGGTTGCGGTGGGCGATCTGCAACAGCCCGGGCAGGATCGAGGTGCGCATGAACGGCGCCTCGCCGTCCATCGGGTTCGCCAGCCGCAGCTGCGGAACGGGGCCGGAAACGGGGTTCCCGAACAGGTCGTTCGCCTTCTCCGACACGAACGGGTAGGCGAGCACCTCGGTGTGGCCCGCGGCCGCGAGGGTCTGCGCGATCTGGCGCTTGAGCACCTGTGGCAGGGTGAGTCCTCGCCCGGGGGGCGCGACCGGCAGCACCGAGGGGATGCGGTCGTAGCCGACGATGCGCGCGACTTCCTCGGCCAGGGTCCACTTGTCGGTCAGGTCGGGGCGCCAGCTCGGGGCGGTGACGGCCAGCCCGGTCGGCGTCTCCGTCATCGTCGCGCCGATCTCGGCCAGCGAGGTGCGCACCTCGTCGCGGGTGTACTCGAGGCCGATCAGGCCGGAGATGAAGCCGGTGGGCAGCTCGATCGGCACCGCGTCGGGGGTCGCGTCGTGCAGCGAGCCGAGGTCGTCGGCCACTCCCCCGGCGAGTTCGACCAGCAGCTGCACCACGCGCGCGGCTGCGACGACGGCAACGGCCGGGTCGACCCCGCGTTCGAAGCGACGGGACGCCTCGCTCGGCAGCTTGTGCCGGCGGGCGGTGCGCGCGATCGACACCGGGTCGAAGTTGGCCGCCTCGATCAGCACGTTCCGCGTCGACGCGCCGATCTCGGTGGTCTGGCCGCCCATCACGCCGGCCAGGCCGATCGGCCCTGACTCGTCGGTGATCAGCAGGTCTTCCGGGTGAAGCTCGCGGGTCGCGTCGTCGAGGGTGACGAGCTTCTCCTCCTCCAGCGCCCGGCGCACGGTGATGCCGCCGTTGAGCCTGTCGAGGTCGTAGCCGTGGATCGGCTGGCCGAGCTCGAGCATCACGTAGTTGGTCACGTCGACGATGAGCGAGATCGACCGGATGCCGGCCAGCTTCAGCCGGGCGATCAGCCAGGCCGGAGACGGCTTGCTGGGGTCGACTCCGCGCACCGCGCGGGTGACGAAGACGCTCGCGCCGACGCGGCCGCGGATCGGCGCCTGGTCGTCGATCGTGACCGGGAACTCCGACGCCGTGACGACGGGAGCGACGGCCAGGGCCGGGTCGCGGAACGTGGCGCCGGTGGCGTGCGAGTACTCGCGGGCGACGCCGCGGATCGAGAACGCGTAGCCACGGTCGGGGGTGACGTTGATTTCGACGGCCGCGTCGTCCAGCCCGAGCAGGCTGATCGCATCCGTGCCCACCTCGGGGTCGAGCCCGAGCGTGCCGAGCACGAGGATGCCCTCGTGGTCGTCGCCCAGGCCCAACTCCTTGGCCGAGGCGATCATGCCGTCGGAGACGTGGCCGTAGGTCTTGCGGGCCGCGATCGGGAACGGGCCGGGCAGCACGGAGCCGGGCAGGGTCACGACGACCTTGTCGCCGACGACGAAGTTGTGGGCGCCGCAGACCACGCCGTGGATGGCGGGGCCGCCGTCGGCCGCGGTCTCATCGCCGGGCGCGACACGCACCTGGCACCAGTTGATGGTCTTGCCGTTGGTCTGCGCTTCGGGCTCGGCGGAGAGCACCTCGCCGACGACGATCGGGCCGGACAGCTCGAAGCGGTGGATGTCCTCCTCTTCGAGGCCGACGCTGACGAGGGCGGCGTGCACGTCTTCGGGGGTTGTGCCGGGCTCGAGGTCGACGTACTCGGCGAGCCAACTCAGTGGGACGCGCATCAGACGGTCATCCCGAACTGCTGGCTGAAGCGGATGTCGCCCTCGATCATGTCGCGCATATCCTTCACATCGTTTCGGAACATCAGGGCTCGTTCGACGCCGACGCCGAACGCGAAACCGGAGTAGACCTCAGGGTCGATCCCGGCGGAGCGGAGCACGTTGGCGTTGACCATGCCGCAGCCGCCCCATTCGATCCAGCGCGCGCCGCCCTTGAAGGTGGGGTGCCAGAGGTCGAGCTCGGCGCTCGGCTCGGTGAACGGGAAGTAGTTGGGGCGCAGGCGAACCTTCGCCTCCTCGCCGAACATGGCCTTGACGAAGTGGTCGAGCGTGCCGCGCAGGTGCGCCATGGTGAGCCCCTCGTCGATGGCGATGCCCTCGACCTGGTGGAAGACGGGCGTGTGCGTCGCGTCGAGCTCGTCGGTGCGGAACACCCGGCCGGGCGCCACAACGTAGACGGGCAGCTCGCGGGAGAGCAGGGCGCGCAGCTGCACCGGCGAGGTGTGGGTGCGCAGCACGAGGTGCGCGGCGGTCGGCTCGACGAAGAACGTGTCCTGCATGGCGCGGGCGGGGTGGTCCTCGTCGAAGTTGAGCGCGTCGAAGTTGAACCACTCGCTCTCGAGCTCCGGTCCCTCCGCAACCTCCCAGCCCATGCCGACGAAGACATCGGTGACGCGCTCCTGCAGGAGCGAGATCGGATGCCGCGCGCCGGGCTGCCAGGTCGTGGCGGCGGCGGTGACATCCACCGTCTCTGCGGCGAGCTGCGCGGCGACCTCGGCGGCGGTGATCGCGGTTTCCCGCGCGGCAAAGGCCTGCGCCACCGCTCCCCGGGCCTGGCCGAGGAGCTTGCCGGCCTGGGCCTTCTGGTCGCCGGGCACACTGCGCATCAGGGCGTTCAGCCGGGCCAGCGGGGAGGCCTCGCCGGTGTGCTCTGCGCGCACGGTCTTCAGGGCAGCGGAGTCGTTCACTGCGGCGATGGCGGCGAGGGCGGCGGCGACGGCCGCGCTCACTACGGGTTCGGAGATCTCAGAGGGGTCAGACACAAGTCCCAAGTTTAGTAGGGCGGGGCCCCGGCGCTCTGGTTGCCCTGGGCTGCGGGGTGGACGACCTCGGGAGCGACGGGCTTCTCGGGCGGTGCCGCGGCATCCGGGGTCACGCCGCCGGCCCTGGACCCGGTGCGCCTCGCGATGACCCGCGCCAGCCAGGAGAGCAGCAGGTTCATCGTCAGGTAGATGGCCAGCACGACGAGGAAGAACGAGAAGGAGTACCGGCTGCCGAAGAAGTTTGTCAGGTTGTACAGACCAGATCGGAGGAGCTCCTCGTAGCCGACCACGAACGACAGCGAGGTGTCCTTCAGGAGCACCACGAGCTGCGCGATGATGATCGGCAGCATCTGCCGGAATGCCTGGGGGAATTCGATCCGGAAGCGGGTCGCGATCGGGGTCAGGCCGATGGCCAGCCCGGCCTCGCGCTGCCCGCGCGGCAGAGAAGCGATGCCGGCTCGCAGGGCCTCACCGATGATCGCGCCGTTGTACACGGAGAGGGCTGCGACGCCCGCCCAGAACGACCCGGTGGAGAAGACGAGCAGGATGAAGAGCATCATCAGCAGCACCGGCATGCCACGCACGAACTCGAGCACGATGGTGGTCGGAATCCGGATCCACCTGGTGTCGGATGCCCGGCCGAAGGAGAAGAGCACGCCGAGCACGAGCGCGAACACGGCGGCGACAGCGGCCATCCGGAGCGTGCTCAGGGCACCCTGGCCGAGCGTGCGCCAGACCTGCACGTCGGTGAAGACGTCCCACCGGGAGGCGTCCCAGAGGCCCGGCTGAACGGCGCCGTTGGCGCTGACCTTGGGAGCACCGAGCGCGAGGATGAGCCAGACCAGGCCGGCCGCGATGACGATGATGCCGACAATGGAGAGGACGCGCGACCTGACAATGGCCTTCGGCCCGGGAGCGTCATAGAGAACCGAGGTCATCGGAGCACCGCCACCTTCTTCTCGACCCGGCCGGCGATGAGGCCGAGGGAGATTGTGACGAGCAGGTAGAAAGCGGCGACGGAGAGCAGGATCGCGAGCACTTCATCCCCTCGCAGGTTGGTGACCTTGCGCGCGGCGCCGAAGAGTTCGAAGACGAAGAACGCCCCGGCGACCGACGTGTTCTTGGTCAGCGCGATGAAGACGTTGATCAGCGGCGGGATGACCATGCGCACGGCCTGCGGCATGACCACGAAGGAGAGCGTCTGGCCGAAGGTCAGGCCGATGCTGCGGGCGGCCTCGGCCTGACCGACGTGCACCCCATTGATGCCGGAACGCAGCGCCTCGGCGACGAAGGGCGACGTGTACACGGTGAGCCCGATCGCGGCCAGGGTGAAGTAGCCGGGCGAGTACTGCAGGTAAGGCAGCAGGTAGGCGCAGAAAAAGAGGACCAGGGTGAGTGGGGTGTTCCGGACGATCTCCGTGAACACGGTGGCGAATCCGCGAAACGACGCCACGGGCGAGATGCGCATGGTCGCGATGATGATGCCGAGCACGAGTGCCCCGATGCCGGCCAGTACCAGCAGACCGAGCGTGTTTCTGAATCCCTCCAGAAACAAGGGCAGGTTTTCAATGACTGCGTCCACAACTCACCTCCTTCTCTGTGTGTTTCAAGCAGTGCTGATCGGGGTGGTCCGGCCGGAAAACAGCCGGAACACCCCGATATCAGCCGGATATGCCTAGTAGCGGTCGACGGCGGGAGGCGTCGGGGTCTCAAGCACCTTGCCGGCGGTCGCGTCCCAGGCAGCGGCCCACGAGCCATCCTCAAACGACTTCTCGAGCGTGTCGTTGATGAAGGTGCGGAACGCCTCGTCACCCTTCTTCAGGCCGATGCCGTACGGCTCCTTGGTGAACGGCTTGTCGACGACCTCGAACTCGCCCTCGTTCTGGTCGGCGAGGCCGGCCAGGATGACGTTGTCCGTGGTCACTGCCACGGACTCGCCACTGCGCAGCGGGCCCAGGCAGTTGGAGTAGGTGTCGGTCGCCTGGATCTTGTCCGTGTAGGCGGCGATGTTCTTCTCCGAGGTGGAGCCGCTGACGGTGCAGACCTGCTTGCCGGTGAGGTCTTCCGGTCCGGTGATCTTGTCCGGGTTGCCTGCGAGCACGAGCAGGTCCTGGCCGGCTTCGTAGTACGGGCCGGCGAAGTCGATGACTTCCTTGCGCGTGTCGTTGATCGTGTAGGTGGCGACGACCATGTCCACCTGGCCGTTCTGGATGAACGGCTCGCGGTTGGCCGACACGGTCTCTACCCACTCGATGTTCTCGGGCTTGATGCCGAGCTTGGCGGCGATGAGCTTAGCCATCTCGACGTCGAAACCTTCCGGGGTTCCGTCTGGGCCCTTGAGGCCGAAGAGCGGCTGGTCGAACTTGGTGCCGATGGTGATCTTGCCGGCGTCGCTGAGCTTGGCCATCGTGCTGCCGGCGTCAAACTCGGGGGCTTTTTCGACCGGTGCGGCCGAGGGCGCTGCGCCCGAGTCGGTGCATCCGCTGAGCGCGAGCGCGCTCGCGAGGGCAATGGCCGAAATCATTAGACCTTTGTTGAGTCTCATGGTTTTTCTCCTGATTGCTGTGGGGATTCCTGCACACCGATTAGTGGGCAAGTATTTTCGAGAGGAAGTCTTTCGCTCTCGTGCTTTGGGGGTTGGTGAAGAACTGCTCCGGGGTGGTTTCTTCGACGATTTCGCCCTCGGCCATGAAGATGACCCGGTTGGCGGCCTTGCGGGCGAAGCCCATTTCGTGGGTGACGACGATCATCGTCATGCCGTCGTTGGCGAGGTTGATCATGACCTCGAGCACCTCGTTGATCATCTCCGGGTCGAGCGCGCTGGTGGGCTCGTCGAGCAGGATCAGCTTGGGCTCCATGGCCAGCGCCCGCGCGATGGCCACGCGCTGCTGCTGGCCGCCGGAGAGCTGCGCCGGCATCTTCTTCGCCTGGTTTGCCACCCCGACGCGTTCGAGCAGGGCCATGGCCTTCTTCTCGGCGTCGGCCTTCGACAGCCCGCGCACCTTGATCGGCCCGAGCGTCACGTTCTCCAGCACGGTCTTGTGCGCGAACAGGTTGAACGCCTGGAAGACCATTCCTACGTCGGCACGCAGGTGGGCCAGGGCCTTGCCCTCGGCCGGCAGCGGCTGGCCGTCGATGGTGATGACGCCGGAGTCGATTGTCTCGAGCCGGTTGATGGCCCGGCAGAGTGTCGACTTGCCCGATCCACTGGGCCCGATCACGACGACCACTTCACCGCGGTTGACGACCGCGTTGATGTCCTTCAGAACGTGCAGTTCGCCGTAGTGCTTGTCGACGTTTTTCACGACGACCAGCGGTTCACCCCGCCTGACGCTGATGTTGGATGTGGCCGGCGTTGAATCGGTGGGCTCCATACCCCCCAACTTAGGGGAAAACGGCTCTCCGCGAATACCACCAATCTGTGGTATTTACCCATTTGTGATGCTAGCTCCGCTGGGCGAAGGCGCTTTCGTACAGGCAGACGGATGCCGCGGTGGCGAGGTTCATCGATTCAGCGTGCCCGTAGAGCGGCACGGAGATCGACCGGTCGACCTTCGCGAGGTCTTCGTCGGTGAGCCCGCGCGCCTCGTTGCCGAAGAGCCAGGCGGTGGGGGCGGCGAGCAGGCCGCTGTTGCGCGCGGCGAGCAGGTCGTCGCCCTTGACATCGGCCGCGAGGAGCTGGAGGCCGGCGGCCTGCACCCGGCCCCTGACGTCTTCGAGGGTGGCGCCGACGGCGACCGGCAGGTGGAAGATCGAGCCCGTGGAGGCGCGGACGACCTTGGGGTTGTACAGGTCGACGCTGCGGCCGGTGAGGATGACCGCGTCCGCGCCGGCGGCATCCGCTGCCCGGATGATCGTGCCGGCGTTGCCGGGATCGCGCACCTCTTCGAGGATGGCGATGAGCCTGGGCTCTTTCGCGAAGATGTCCTTGACCGAGATCGGGAACTGGTGGCACACGGCCACGAAGCCCTGCGGGGTCACGGTGTCGGCCATCGATTCGAGCACGGCCTCGGTGACGAACTCGACCTCGATGCCGGCGGCAGCCGCGGCGCCTGCGATGTCGGTGTAGCGGTCGAGCGCCGTCGGGGTCGCGAACAGTTCGACGACCAGGTCCGGGCGGAAGGTGAGCGCCTCGGCGACGGCCTGCGGCCCTTCCAGCAGGAAGACCCCGGTTTCATCCCGCGCTGCGCGCTTGGCTAGTTTTGCGACGGCCCGCACACGCGGAGAACGGGGATTATCAAGCATGTGTCCCAGCTTAGATGCAGAACGGGAGCGGGCGACCAAGTCGCCCGCTCCCGTGAATCCTGCGTGTGGAACTCTGCTTATGCAGAGACCTTCGGTGCCGACGTGTTGGCAGGAAGGGCGCTCTTGGCGCTCTCGACGAGGGCCGCGAAAGTGGCGGGCTCGTTGACGGCCAGGTCAGCCAGGATGCGACGGTCGACCCCGATGCCGGCCAGGGCGAGGCCCTGGATCAGGCGGTTGTAGGTGAGGCCGTTCGAGCGGGACGCGGCGTTGATCCGCTGGATCCACAGGCGACGGAAGTCACCCTTGCGTGCACGGCGGTCACGGTAGCTGTAGACGAGGGAGTGAGTGACCTGCTCCTTGGCCTTACGGTACAGACGCGAACGCTGACCGCGGTAACCCGCGGCGCGTTCGAGAATGACGCGACGCTTCTTGTGGGCGTTTACTGCCCTCTTTACTCTTGCCATTTTTCTGGTTCCTTACCGGATACGCGGTCTAAAGACCGAGAAGCTTCTTGATGACCTTGGTGTCGGCCTTGGCCAGAACCTGGTCGGTGTTGAGGCGCGACTTGCGCTTGGTCGACTTGACCTCGAGGTTGTGACGCATGCCAGCCTGCTGCTTCATGATCTTGCCGGTGCCAGTGACCTTGAACCGCTTCTTCGTCCCGGAATGGGTCTTCATCTTAGGCATCTTTTTCCTCCAGTTTCGCTGCCTTGTCGGCAACCTTGTCTGCCTTATCGGCTACCTTGTCTGCCTTGTCGGCAGCCTTATGTGCGTTGGCCTCGGCCTTGGCCTCTGACTTGTTCTTCAGGGGGCCAATCACCATGACCATGTTTCGTCCGTCGATGGTCGGGCTCGATTCGACTGAACCGAATTCCGCTACATCCTCGGCAAATTTCTTGAGCAGACGTACGCCCTGGTCCGGACGGGACTGCTCACGACCACGGAACAAAATCATGGCCTTGACCTTGTCGCCGGCCTTCAGGAAGCCCTCGGCGCGCTTGCGCTTCGTCTCGTAGTCGTGCGTGTCAATCTTGAGGCGGAAACGAACCTCTTTCAGGATCGTGTTCGCCTGGTTGCGCCGGGCCTCCTTGGCCTTCTGCGCAGCCTCGTACTTGAACTTGCCGTAGTCCATGATCTTGGCAACCGGCGGCTTGGAGTCGGGGGAAACCTCGACCAGGTCAAGGTCGGCATCCTGCGCCAGGCGCAGGGCAACATCAATGGACACGACCCCGACCTGCTCGCCGGCAGGGCCAACGAGACGGACTTCGGGGACGCGGATACGGTCATTTGTACGGGGATCGCTGATGCGTCGCTCCTCTTTCTCAAACATCGTGGCTACAGACAGGTGACGGATGCCGCCCGGCGACGAAGAGAGAAAAATCACGTGCGTTGGTTCGAGCAAAGTTCGCTCCTAAACCACACACGACACCCTGTCTACCGTCACGATGCTGGAGACCAGCGCCATAACGGCGGAGTGCTAACTACCCGGTAACCTTGATGAAGCGGTCAAGCGCGGGTGGGAGATTATCCACTTTCGTACCGAGACTTACGTCTCGGAGCCGACACGACTCTATCAGAGGATTGCAGTGAATAACACTTACGACCAGGACGACACCGCGCAGGCCACCAGGGACATCGCCGATGTGCCCGCGGTGGAGATCATCACGACCGCCGCGGTGCACCTGATGAGCGCCTCCGCGGTCAAGGTCGGCCTGGCCGACGACCCGGACACGCAGATGGACCTCGACGAGGCCCGCAAACTCATCAACGCCCTCGCCGGACTGGTCACCGCAGCGGCCCCGGACATCGCGGACATGCACGCACGGAGCCTCCGCGACGGGCTGCGGTCGCTGCAGCTGGCGTTCCGCGAGGCATCCGCCATTCCCGACCCGATCGGCAAGGGCCCGGGCGAGAAGTACACCGGCCCCGTCAACTAGGGCGTGTCTCCTAATCGAATCGTGATTCGTTTGGGAGGGTGGAGGGATGTCTCGTACTGCTTTGCTGACCGATCACCAGTGGGCTCGGATCGAAT
>NZ_SOHC01000057.1:0-21195 GCF_004403955.1 Cryobacterium sp. TMT1-2-1 | reverse complement strand
CTCGATCACGGCCCACGCCTCATCAGAAACCACATCACGCTCATGCATGATCAATGGTCGCCCAGGCGCACCCGAAATCACTTGATCAACACGCCCTAGGGGGCTACTCCCACTCGATGGTGCCCGGCGGCTTCGACGTGACGTCGAGCACGACCCGGTTGACGCCCTCGACCTCGTTCGTGATCCGGTTGGAGATCTTCGCCAGCAGGTCGTAGGGCAGACGGGTCCAGTCGGCCGTCATCGCGTCCTCGGACGACACCGGACGCAGCACGATCGGGTGGCCGTAGGTACGGCCGTCGCCCTGCACTCCGACCGACCTCACGTCGGCCAGCAGCACGACCGGGCACTGCCAGATCTCGCGGTCGAGCCCGGCGGCGGTGAGCTCGGCGCGCACGATCGCATCCGCCTTGCGCAGCAGGTCGAGGCGGTCCTGGGTGATCGAACCGACGATCCGGATGCCGAGGCCCGGTCCCGGGAACGGCTGGCGTTGCACGATCTCGGCCGGCAGCCCGAGCTCGGCGCCGATGGCGCGGACCTCGTCCTTGAACAGGGCGCGGAGCGGCTCGATCAGCTCGAACTGGAGGTCGTCGGGCAGCCCGCCGACGTTGTGGTGGCTCTTGATGCTCGCCGTGCCGCTTCCCCCGCCGGACTCGACGACGTCCGGGTACAGGGTGCCCTGCACCAGGAAGCGGATCGGGTCGCCGTCTTCCGCGGCGGCCTCCCGGATCAGCTCGGCCTGGGCCTGCTCGAAGGTGCGGATGAACTCGCGGCCGATGATCTTGCGCTTCGTCTCCGGGTCGCTGACCCCCTCGAGCGCGGTCAGGAACTGCTCCCGCACGTCGACCGTGACCAGGCGCACGCCGGTTGCCGCGACGAAGTCTTCCTCGACCTGGCGGCGCTCGTCCTCGCGGAGCAGGCCGTGGTCGACGAAGACGCAGACGAGCTGGTCGCCGATGGCCTTGTGCACGAGCGCGGCGGCCACGGCGGAGTCGACTCCGCCGGACAGCCCGCAGATGACCTTGCCGCTTCCGACCTGGGCCTGGATCAGCGCGACCTGCTCGGCGATGACGTTGCCGCTGTTCCAGTCGGCTGCGATGCCGGCGGCGCGGTGCAGGAAGTTCTCCAGCACGTGCTGGCCGTGCTCGGAGTGCTTGACCTCGGGGTGCCACTGCACGCCGTACAACCGGCGCTCGTCGTTGGCGAACGCGGCGACCGGGGTCGAGCTCGTCGACGCGAGCACGGTGAAGCCCTCCGGCGCCTTCGACACCGAGTCGCCGTGGCTCATCCACACGGTCTGCTCAGCGGGCTGGTCGGCGAGGAGGGCGTTGGCCTCCGGCCGGGCGGCGACCGGCGTGGAGCCGTATTCGCGGGCTCCGGTGTGGGCGACCTCGCCGCCGAGCGCGGTGGCCATCACCTGGAAGCCGTAGCAAATGCCGAGCATCGGCACGCCCAGGTCGAAGATGGCGGCGTCGAACGCGGGAGCGCCCTCTGCGTACACGCTGGACGGCCCGCCGCTCAGCACGATGCCGAGCGGGTTCAACGCCTTGACCTCGGCCGCGGTAATGGTGTGCGGCACGATCTCCGAGTAGACGGATGCCTCACGCACGCGCCGGGCTATCAGCTGCGCGTACTGCGCGCCGAAGTCGACGACAAGAACGGGACGGTGGGGTGCGGGCTGGTCGCTCACGGGCGTGCCTCCAGGGTGGCAGCGGATGCTTCCCGGTCAGCGAGGAAGGCCTCGACTTCCCGGGCCACCCTCACCTCCAGGAAGAAGGACAGGGTGGGGATGATTCCGCCGAGGGCGATCAGCAGGAACCGGGTGAACGGCCAGCGCATCATGCTCCAGAGCTGGAAGTCGCTGAACAGGTAGAGCACGTAGAACCAGCCGTGCACGATCAGGATGCCGGTGCTCAGGTTCACGCCGGTGAGCGTGCCGGTCGGGGAGAAGGCGAGGAAGCCGTTCGGACCGCCGAGTTCGAGTTCGTGGCCGAAGGCGTACTTCACGAGCATCTCGGCACAGAGGAGCAGCAGAAAGACTCCGGTGATGACCGAGGAAATCTTGTAGAGCCGGAGAGCACCGGGGATCCTGGGAATGTCGGCGGGCTTCGGTTCGAGTGACATGCGCCTAATTCTACGTGGCCGCCGCAGCGGCCTCGGCCTCGTCCCGTTCCCGCTCCCAGGCGTCCCGCACCAGCCGGTACCAGAGGAAGACCGCGAAGCCGGCGAAGACTGCCCACTCGAGCGCGTAGAAGATGTTGAGCCAGTTCAGCTCGACGTCGTCGCCGGGGACCGGGGAGTCGATCACGGTAAGGCCGTCGGCCGCGTCGGTGTCGACGAGGTATCCGGAGTACACGGGCTGCTCGGTGTACTCCGCCCAGAGGTTGAGCAGGGCGGCGGGCGACACCGTGGTCATCGTGTGCGGGTCCCGGCCGTCGCCCGGCACCTCGGGGGCTTCGGCCGGCACGAACCGGCCGGTGATCGTGGCCGCCTGGCCGGGGGCATCCGTCGCCAGCGCCGCCATCACCGCGCGGGCGTCGTCCTCGTCCGCGGCCCAGCCGCGGGCGACGGGGATGCTCGCCGAATCGGTGTCGGTCACGAAATGGCCGACCACCCAGAACCCGGAGGTTCCGCCGTTGAAGCGGTCACTGACCAGCTGGTCGTCGCCGGGCACGAAGGCGCCGCTCGCGCGCACCATCTGGCCGGTCGCCTTCGTCGGCGCCGCGCCGCCGGGCTGGACGACGTCCGCCAGCGGCAGCACCGTCTCGGTGGTGCGCTGCACAACCTCGCCGGAGTCGATCGCCCGCTCCAGCTGCCACTGGCCGAGGATCGCGAAGGCCGCCGCGACCCCGAGGGCCAGCAGCAGCGCCAGTACCCAGCGGGGGCGCAGCATCATCCTGATCACGTGTAGTCGCCCGGCCGTTCGCGTGTGTCCGGCTTCTGCTCGGTGTCCTCCGGCGGAAAGCGATCGGCAATGAAGTCGGCCATCGAGTCCGTCGGCGGCTCCCGCGGCTGGTCCGGTTTATCATCGGGGCCTCTGACCTGCTCGACCACCCGTTGCACGGCGCGCTGCGTGCCGTGGTCGACTCCGGAGCCGATCTCGGCGGTCGCGGCCTCGACCAGGGCGATCTCCTCGACCAGCAGCGGATCCCGCGGCACCTTGCGCGGGTGCGCCTTCGGTTTCGTGCGCCGCAGGGCGGTGCCGATCCGCTCCGACCGCGCGGCGAAGAGCGGCCCGAGGATGGCCATCAGCAGCACGTACAGGCCGGCGAACGGCTGCAGGCGCTCGTCCAGCCCGGCGCCGATGGACAGGGTCGCCAGGATCAGCGTGAACTCGCCGCGGTTCACGAGGATGGCCGCGGAGTTCAGGCCCTCGACCAGTCCCATCCGGTGCAGCCTGGCCAGCAGCAGCCCGGAGATGATATTCAGCGCAAACGTCATCACGACGGCGATCAGCACGATGCCGATGACCGAGCCGAACTCGGCCATGTTCAGGGCGAGTCCGAAGTTGAGGAAGAAGAACGCGCCGAACACGTCGCGCAGCGGCACGGCGACCCGCTCGATCTTGCCGCGGTAGGTGCTGGCGCCGAGGACGACGCCGATCAGGAACGCGCCGATCGCATCCGTCACCCCGATGATTTCGCCGATGCCGGCGAAGAGCACGACCAGCCCGAAGAAGAGGATGGTGAACAGCTCGTCGTCTTTCGTGCGCACGAGCCGGGACACGACCCGGCCGCCCCAGCGCGCGAGCGAGAACATGACGATCAGGAACAGGAAGGCGATGCTCAGCTGCAGCACGATCGGCCAGACCTCGGTCTTGCCGCTGAGCACGACGGACACGATGGCGAGGTAGATCGCGATGAAGATGTCGCCGACGACGGTGACGCCGAGGATCATCGGCGTTTCCTTGTTGGCCAGGCGCCGGAGCTCGATCAGCAGCTTGGTGATGATCGCGCTCGAGGAGGTGCCGGTCATCCCGGCGATGACGAGGGCTTCCCGGGTTCCCCAGCCGACCATCATTCCGAAGGCGAAGCCGAGTCCCATGTTGATCAGCACGTACGAGCCGCCGGAGATCAGGAGCTTGCCGGCGTTGTCGAAGAATTCCTCCTGGTCGAACTCGAGGCCGAGGCTGAACAGGAGCAGGATCAGGCCGAAGACGGCGATCAGCTCGATATCGGCGGACTCGAAGTTGAGGGGGAACCACCCGGTGTGCGGGCTCGCCAGCAGGCCGACGATCATGTAAATCGGAATTGACGGAAGCCCGATCAGCTTCCCGAGACGCCCCAGGATGTAGGAAATGACGAGCAGGACGCCCAGGATGATGAGGTCTTCGCCGATATGCATCGGTTAGCCTCCGGGCGGCGAATCAACGGACTTGGCCTTGACCTCACCGGTACGGAAAAAGGTGAAGGCCTTGACGACCTTCTCGGGCGAGCCCGCGACGACGAGCGTGTCGCCGGGGAAGACCTTGAAGTCGGGCGCGGGCGCGGGATTTGCCGACTCGCCGCGGACCACGGCGACGACAGTGAGTCCGGCGATTCCCCGCTCGGCCGGGTTGCCGAGCGGCTGGCCGGCGATGTGGTCCTCGTAGTCGACGGTGAACCAGTCGATGCTCAGGCCCGGGATCTGGTCGAGCGCCGTGAGCGACTCGGTGATCTGGGTGCCGCCGAGCAACTCGGCCAGGGTGTGCGCCTCGTCCTCGCTGAGGCGCAGCGACACCTTGCTGGCGTCCGGGCCGCCCTCGTCATCCGCGAAGGTGATCAGGTCGCTGTGGCCGGAGCGGTGGGCGATGACGCCGACTTTGCCGCCGTCATCCGTGATGAAGGTGTGCAGTACACCCACACCGGGGAGTTTGACACGCCGAACGTCAACCATGAACGACTCCTAGGTTTGGGGGCTGTTCGTCTATTCTACCGGGCGCCCGCGCGGCCCCCGACGGCGCCGGCGCGCTACCGGGACGCGACGATGTCGGGCGCTTCGAGCCGCACCCGGTCGGCGGATTCGTCGTCGGGCTGCTGCTGGCTCGATCGCTCCGCGGCGACCCGACTGAGGTAGAACGCCACCTCGCGTTCCTCGCGCTCGCTGTCCCAGCCGAGCACCCCGGCCATCAGCCGGGCCGCGACGGGCGCCGCGGACACGCCGCGGTCCCAGGCCTCGATCGAAATCCGGGTGCGGCGGGCGAGCACATCCTCGAGGTGCAGGGCGCCTTCATGGGAGGCCGCATAGACCACCTCCGCCTCGATGTAGTCGTCGGCCCCTGGCAGGGGGTCTGCCAGCGACGGCGTCTCCCTGATCAGGTCGAGCAGTTCATCGGTCAGGGTGCCGTAGCGGTTCAGCAGGTGCTCCACCCGCACGGTGTGCAGGCCGAAGGCACGGGCGATCTTGCCGCGCTTGTTCCACGCCGCCTGGTAGCCCTCGGCGCCGAGCAGGGGGATGTTCTTCGTCGTCGACTCGGGGATCCTGCCGTCGAGCGCGTCGACGGCGGCATCGATGGCGTCCTTGGCCATCACCCGGTATGTCGTCCATTTGCCGCCGGCGATCACGACCAGGCCGGGCACGGAGTGGCCGACCAGGTGGGTGCGGGCGAGCTTGGAGGTCTGTTCGGACTCACCCGCCAGCAACGGGCGGAGGCCGGCGTAGACGCCCTCGACGTCTTCGCGGGTGAGCGGCACGGTGAGCACCGCGTTGACGTGTTCGAGGAGGTAGTCGATGTCGGCTGCGGTCGCGGCGGGGTGCGCCTTGTCCAGCTGCCAGTCCGTGTCGGTGGTCCCGATCAGCCAGTGCCGGCCCCACGGAATCACGAACAGCACGCTCTTCTCGGTGCGCAGCAGCAGCCCCATCGCCGACTGGAACCGGTCCCGGGGCACGACGAGGTGAACGCCCTTCGAGGCGCGTACCTTGAAGGTGCCGCGTTCGCCGACCATCCGCTGGGTGTCGTCGGTCCAGACCCCGGTGGCGTTCACGACCTGCTTGGCGCGCACGTCGAACCGTTCGCCGGTCTCCAGGTCGTGCGCGTGCACGCCGACGACGCGCTCGCCGACCTTGATGAAGCCCTCGACCCGCACCCGGCTGAGCGCGTGGGCGCCGTAGAAGGAGGCCGTGCGCACGAGCGACGCCGTGTACAGGGCGTCATCGACCTGGGCGTCGTAGTAGGTGATGCCGCCGACCAGTGCGCCGTGGGCCAGGCTCGGCACGAGCTTCTGCACCTGGCGCCGGCTGAGGTGCCGGTGGTGGGGCACGCCCGGGCGCCCACCCAGGTAGGAGAGAGTGTCGTAGAGCAGCATGCCGGCGCCGACGTAGGCGCGTTCGATGACCCGGGTCTTCAGCGGGTAGAGGAACCTGACCGGCTTCACCAGGTGCGGCGCGAGCCGCTTGAGCAGCAGGCCGCGCTCGGTGAGCGCTTCGCGCACCAGCTGGAAGTCCAGTTGTTCGAGGTAGCGGATGCCCCCGTGCACCAGCTTGGACGAGCGGCTCGAGGTGCCCGAGGCCCAGTCGCGCGCCTCGAGGATGCCGACGCTGAGGCCGCGGGTGACGGCATCCGTGGCGCAGCCCGCGCCGACGATACCGCCGCCGACGACGAGGATGTCGAGTTCCTTCGTCTTCACGCGGGCCAGGGCCGCCTCGCGTTCCTCAGGCCCGAGTTTGGTGGACCGTGTCACCTTGCTGCGCTGGTTCATCTGCTGCGTCCCCTCCTGCCGAATTGCCGGTGTGCTCGAAGCTACTTCACCCGGTACGGTGCGACAACCACCTCGACCCGCTGGAATTCCTTCAGGTCGGAGTACCCGGTGGTGGCCATCGAACGGCGCAGGGCCCCGACCAGGTTGGCCGTTCCGTCCGCGACCGGGGCCGGGCCGTAGAGGATTTCCTCGAGCGGGGCGACCGTGCCCACCTCGACCCGCTTGCCGCGCGGCAGCTGGGCGTGGTGGGATTCGGCGCCCCAGTGGAACCCGCCGCCGGGGGCGTCGGACGCCCGGGCCAGGGCCGTGCCGAGCATGACGGCGTCGGCGCCGCAGGCGATCGCCTTGACGATGTCGCCGGAGGTGCTGAGTCCGCCGTCGGCGATGACGTGCACGTAGCGGCCGCCGGACTCGTCCATGTAGTCCCGGCGTGCGCCGGCGACATCCGCCACGGCCGTGGCCATGGGCGCGTGGATGCCCAGGGAGGCCCGCGTGGTCGACGCTGCGCCGCCGCCGAAGCCGACCAGCACGCCGGCCGCGCCGGTGCGCATGAGGTGCAGGGCCGCGGTGTAGGTCGCCGCGCCGCCCACGATCACGGGCACGTCGAGCTCGTAGATGAACTTCTTGAGGTTGAGCGGTTCCTGGTTCTGCGAGACGTGCTCGGCGGAGACCGTGGTGCCGCGGATGACGAAGAGGTCGACGCCGGCGGCGACGACGGTTTCGTAGAGTTCCTGCGTGCGCTGCGGGGAGAGCGCACCGGCCACGGTGACCCCGGCGGCGCGGATCTCGGCGAGGCGCTCGGTGACCAGTTCGGGCTTGATCGGCTGGGAGTAGATCTCCTGCATCCGCGCGGTGGCCTTGTCGTCCGGCAGGCTGCGGATCTCGGCGAGGAGCGGCTCGGGGTTCTCGTACCGGGTCCACAACCCCTCGAGGTCGAGCACGCCGACGCCGCCGAGCTGGCCCATCATGATCGCCGTCGTCGGCGAGACGACGGAGTCCATCGGCGCGGCGAGGAACGGGGTGTCGAACTTGTAGGCGTCGATCGACCAGGTGACCGACACGTCCTCCGGGTCCCGCGTGCGCCGACTGGGCACGATCGCGATGTCGTCGAAGGCGTACACGCGGCGAGCGCGCTTGGACCGGCCGATTTCAATTTCCATACTCACCCGCCCAGTTTAGGTGCAGGCGGGGCGAAGCACCGGGTTGCGTGACCCGGCGCTCGTCGGGGCCGCAGCCGCACCCTCGACCGCAGACGGCCGAGGGTGCATCCTGATCACATGGATGTCACCGCCGATCCCCTGTCCCTGCTGCGCACCCGCACGAGCATGAAATGGCGCAGCTACCCGGACGACGTCCTGCCCCTCTTCGTCGCCGAGCTGGATTTCCCCCTGGCCGAGCCGATCGGCGAGGCGCTGATCGCGGCCGTGCGGCGCAGCGACACCGGCTACGTCGCCCCGGTGAACGAGCTCGGCGAGGCGTTCGCCGCCTTCGCCCGGCGGCGCTGGGGGTGGCGGGTCGACCCCGGCCAGGTGGCGAGCACGACCGATGTCAGCGTGGCGATCGTGGAGAGCATCCGCCGGACCATCACGCCCGGCGACCAGGTCGTGATCAACACCCCCGTCTACCCGCCGTTCTTCGACCTGGTGCCGGAGGCCGGCGGCCGGGTTGTGGAGGTGCCGCTCATCCGCGGCCAGACCGGCTGGGCGATCGACCTCGAGGGGCTCGAGGCCGCCTTCAGGGCGGGGGCGCGCGCCTTCCTGCTCTGCAATCCGCACAACCCGCTCGGGCACCCGCAGAGTGTCGAAGACCTGACCGCGGTCGCCGAGCTGGCCGCCCGCTACGACGTGAGCGTCATCAGCGACGAGGTACACGCCCCGCTGACGCACTCGGACGGCACGTTCACGCCGTTCCTCTCCGTGTCTCCGGCCGCGGCGGAGCACGGCATCTGCGTCACGGCCGCCAGCAAGGCCTGGAACATCGCCGGCCTCAAGTGCGCGCTCATGGTCACCGGTTCCGAACGGATGCGAGCGCTCGTCGCCGGCATGCCGCAGGAGGTCAACTGGCGCACCGGCCAGTTCGGCCTGATCGCCAGCATTGCGGCCTACCGCGACGGGGAGCCCTGGCTGGACGGGGTCGTTGCCGCCCTCGAGGCCAACCGGGTCCTGCTCGCCGAACTGGTGGACGCCCAGCTGCCCGGCGCCGGCTACGACCAGCCGAGGGCGAGCTACCTCGCCTGGCTCGACCTGCGCTCCCTCGGCTGGGGCGATGACCCCTCGGTGATCGCACTCGAACGGGCCCGGGTCGCGCTGCACCCCGGCCCGATGTTCGGCGCCCCGGGTCGCGGCTTCGCCCGGCTCAACTTCGGGTGCTCCCCCGAGGTGCTCGCCGAGGCGATCTCCCGCCTCGCACATGCCCTCGCCCACCCCCGCGAAACCGCAGTTGTGCGCGCTAAAAGTGCTTCTTAGCGCGCACAACTGCGGTTTCGCGGTGGGGGTGGGACGGATCAGCGGCGGTAGTTGGGCGCCTCGACCACGATCTGCACGTCGTGCGGGTGCGACTCCTTAAGCCCGGCGGCCGTGATGCGCACGAACTTGCCCTTCTGCTTGAGCTCATCGATGGTGCGCGCGCCGACATAGAACATCGACTGGCGCAACCCGCCGATGAGCTGGTACGCCACCGCCGACACCGGCCCGCGGTACGGCACCTGGCCCTCGATGCCTTCGGGGATGAGCTTGTCGTCGGAGGGGACATCCGACTGGAAGTAGCGGTCCTTGGAATACGAGGTCTTCGTGCCCCTCGACTGCAGGGCGCCGAGCGAGCCCATGCCCCGGTAGGTCTTGAACTGCTTGCCGTTGACGAAGACCAGTTCCCCGGGGCTTTCGTCGCAGCCGGCCAGAAGCGAGCCGAGCATCACGGTGTCCGCTCCGGCCACGAGGGCCTTGGCGATGTCGCCGGAGTACTGGAGCCCGCCGTCGGCGATCACGGGGATGCCGGCCTCACGGGCGGCCAGTGACGCCTGGTAGACCGCGGTGATCTGCGGCACGCCGACGCCCGCGACGATGCGCGTGGTGCAGATGGAGCCCGGGCCGACGCCGACCTTGATCGCGTCCGCTCCCGCGTCGATGAGCGCCTGGGCGCCGGAGCGGGTCGCCACGTTGCCGCCGATCACGTCGACCGCGGCGAACGCCGGGTCGGACTTGAGCTTGCGGATGATCTCGAGCACGCCGGCACTGTCGCCGTTGGCCGTGTCCACGACGAGCACGTCGACGCCCACCTCGAGCAGCGCGGTCGCCCGGCGCCAGGCGTCGCCGAAGAATCCGATGGCCGCGCCCACGCGCAGCCGGCCGGCCTCGTCCTTGGTGGCGTGCGGGTACTCCTCGGACTTGTCGAAGTCCTTGACCGTGATCAGGCCGGTGAGCTTGCCGCCGCCGTCGACGAGGGGCAGCTTCTCGATCTTGTGCCTGGCGAAGATGGCCACTGCGTCCTCGGGGCGCATGCCGACCTTGCCGGTGATCAGGGGCGACCTCGTCATCACCTCACGGACCAGGGTCGTGTGCTTCTGGGTTTCGGAGATGAAACGCATGTCCCGGTTGGTGATGATGCCCACCAGCACGCCGTCGGAGTCGACGACCGGCAGGCCGCTGATCCGGAACTGGCCGCAGAGCGCGTCAACCTCCGCGACGGTGGTGTCGGGCGAAGTTGTTACCGGATTGGTAATCATGCCGGATTCGCTGCGCTTGACCAGGTCGACCTGCTCGGCCTGGTCGCCGATGGAGAGGTTGCGGTGCAGCACACCGAGCCCGCCCTGACGGGCCATCGCGACGGCCATCCGGGTCTCGGTGACGGTGTCCATCGCACTGGAGATGAGCGGGGTTGCGACGGAGATCCGGCGCGTCAGCCGGGACGTCGTCTCGGCCTCACTGGGAATGACGTCGGTGTGCCCCGGCAGGAGCAGCACGTCGTCGTAGGTGAGTCCGGTGAATCCGAACGGATCTGGCTGATCCATGAAACCCCTTTGCGTGTGGCGGAAGCGTGCGGAAGAAATGTCCGGGGATCAGCGGGACTGGACCGGTTCTTCAATGTTAAGCGAGAATGCGGCCCCGGCATTCCGCGGCCCCAATCCACGGCGAAGCGGGCCGCGAAACAAATACGACATAATCTCTAGGTACTGTCAACAAAGTTGTTGCAGGAAAAACCCGAGGTCCGCTCGGCCACAAGCCGGGCCGGCGCCACATGGAGGTGCAGTGAATTCCACTGGTATAGCCCACAGATTCTCACCCCGGATGTTGGTGGTCTTCTTCGGTGTGCTGCTTGCGGCCCTGACGCTGTCGACCCTCGCCATCAGTCCGGCGCATGCGGATGAGATCAATACCGACAAGTACGACTACGTGCTCACCGGTAACGCGCAGTTCGACGGCGAACCGCTCGACGGAGTGCTCATCACCGTGACGGGCGGCGGCTACGAAGCCGAGGTCGAGACCGGCGTCGACGGCAAGTGGAAGATCGGGGTCCCGGAGAAGGGCACCTACAAGGTCATCCTCGACGAGGAGACGCTCCCCGATGGTGTCGTCGTGGCCAAGGGCGGCGCGGAACTCACGGCCGAATTCGGCCTCACCAAGGTGAAGTCGGTGAACTTCTTCCTCGGTGAGGGCGTCCGGACCACGGTGCCGTTCTTCGACCAGTTCCTCAGCCAGTTCGTCAACGGCCTGAACTTCGGCCTGCTGCTCGCGCTCGCCGCCATCGGCCTCTCACTGATCTTCGGCACGACCGGGCTGAGCAACTTCGCCCACTCGGAGATGATCACCTTCGGCGCCCTGATGACCCTCGCGTTCTCGGGGCTGGGCCTGCCGATCTGGCTCGCCATCATCCTCGCCATCGTGCTCAGCGGCGCGCTCGGCTGGGGCCTCGACGCGACGATCTGGAAACCCCTCCGCCGCAAGGGGGTGGGGCTCGTCCAGCTGATGATCGTGAGCATCGGCCTGTCCCTGGCGATGCGCTACACCTACCAGTACTTCATCGGCGGCTCCACGAGCCAGCTCCCCGGCGCCGGCCAGGCCGACCTTAAGTTCGGTGCGGTCCGCATCTCGCCGATCGACCTCGCCAGCATGGGGATCAGCATCGTCGTGCTCCTGGCCGTCTCGTACTTCCTGCTGCGCACCCGCCTCGGCAAGGCAACCCGAGCCGTCTCCGACAACCCCAGCCTCGCCTCGGCGAGCGGCATCGACGTCGACGGCGTCATCCGGATCGTCTGGATCGTCGGCGGTGCGCTCGCCGGCCTGAGCGGCGTGCTCTGGGCGTACTTCCGCCCCGGCGTGAGCTGGGACATGGGTTTCCAGATCCTGCTGCTCGTCTTCGCCGCCGTCACCCTGGGTGGCCTCGGCACCGCGTTCGGAGCGTTGATCGGTTCGATCATCGTCGGCTTGTTCGTTGAGCTCTCCACGCTGTGGATCCCGTCCGACATGAAGTACGTCGGCGCACTTGTCGTGTTGATCCTGGTGCTGCTGCTTCGGCCGCAAGGCATCCTGGGTCGCAAAGAGAGAATTGGCTAGAAGGGCATCCGATGATCGACTGGGGAGCAATCTTTAGCAACGCAGCCGTCGAGCTGATCAGCCCGACCACCGCTGCATACGCCCTCGCCGCGCTGGGCCTTGCGGTCCACTTCGGCTACACCGGCCTCCTGAACTTCGGGCAGGCCGGGTTCATGGCCCTCGGCGCGTACGGCTACGCGATCTCGATCCTGACCTTCGGCTTCCCCGTCTGGGGCGCCGTGCTGGTCGGGATCGGCGCATCCGTCGTCTTCGCCCTGATCCTCGGTATCCCGACGCTGCGACTGCGGGCGGACTACCTGGCCATCGTCACGATCGCGGCGGCCGAGATCGTGAGGCTGCTGTTCACGACGAACAGCTTCGCCTCGGTCACCGGCTCGGCCAACGGGCTGAGCGGCTACAAGCTCGGCTTCGCGGCCCTGAACCCGATCCCCGAAGGCACGTACGGCTTCGGGCCGTTCGAGAACAACGCCTACGACTGGTGGCTGCGCATCGTGGCCTGGTCGGTCGTGGTGCTTGTCGCCCTGTTCATCTGGCAGGTCATGCGGAGCCCGTGGGGACGCGTGATCAAGGGCATCCGTGAAGACGAGGATGCCGTGCGTGCGCTCGGCAAGAACGTCTACGCCTACAAGATGCAGTCGCTCATTCTCGGTGGTGTCTTCGGAACCATGGCCGGAATGATCTTCGCTCTGCCCCGTGCGGTCGTGCCGTCGAACTACCAGACGTCGCTGACCTTCTTCATCTACGCGATCCTGCTGCTCGGCGGGGCGGCGACGATCCTGGGCCCGATCATCGGCTCGATGATCTTCTGGGTGCTGCTCTCCTTCTTCTCCGGGTTCATCGCCCGCGCGGTCGAGGCGGGCTGGCTGCCGTTCATGACGAACGTCCAGGCCGGGCAGTTGCGCTTCATCCTCGTCGGCGTCGCGATCATGCTCATCGTCATCTTCAGACCCCAGGGCATCTTCGGAAATAAGAAGGAGTTGGCCTTTGTCCACTAACACCGTCCCCAACGGCAAGCCCGTCAAGTCGACCGACCTCCACATCGGGGCCGCCGAACCCGGCTGCAAGAAGCGCGACCCGATCCTCGTCGCCGAGGGCGTCAGCCGCACCTTCGGCGGCCTCAAGGCGGTGGATGTCGACCACCTCGAGATCCCCCGCGGCGCCATCACCGCCCTGATCGGGCCGAACGGGGCCGGCAAGACCACCCTGTTCAACCTGCTCACCGGCTTCGACAAGCCGGACACCGGATCCTGGACCTTCGAGGGAAAGTCGCTGGCCGGCATGCCGGCCTACCGGGTCGCCCGGATGGGCCAGATCCGCACCTTCCAGCTGACGAAGGCGCTCAGCCTGCTCACCGTCATGGACAACATGAAACTCGGCGCCAAGGGCCAGATCGGGGAGAACCTGTTCCGGGCCCTGCTGCCGTTCCTCTGGCGCAAGCAGGAGGAGGAGAACGAGGCCAAGGCCCTCGATCTCCTTGCCCGGTTCAAGCTCGACGAGAAGAAGGACGACTACGCGGCCAGCCTCTCCGGCGGGCAGCGCAAGCTCCTCGAGATGGCGCGGGCCCTGATGAGCGACCCGACCCTGGTCATGCTCGATGAGCCCATGGCCGGCGTGAACCCGGCGCTGACCCAGTCGCTGCTCGACCACATCCTCAACCTCAAGGCGGAGGGCATGACCGTGCTCTTCGTCGAGCACGACATGCAGATGGTGCGCCACATCGCCGACTGGGTCGTGGTCATGGCCGAAGGCCGCGTCGTCGCAGAAGGCGACCCGCACGAGGTCATGAAGAACCAGGCCGTGATCGACGCGTATCTCGGCCAGCACCACGATGAAGACCTCGGCGCTGACACGGAGCACGTGGAAGCCATTAAGGAGCTGCTCGATGACAAACTCTAGCCCGATGTCCGCACCGGCGCAGACCGAGACCAGGGCCGCGGTCGTCGAGGTCAGGAACGTGACGGCCGGGTACGTGCCCGGTGTGAACATCCTGAACTCGTGCTCGCTCACCGCCTACGAGGGCGAACTTATCGGCATCATCGGCCCGAACGGCGCCGGCAAGTCGACGCTGCTGAAGTCCATCTTCGGCCAGGTCAAGGTACGTGAGGGCGAGGTCATGCTGCGCGGTGAGAACATCACCAACCTCAAGGCGAACAAACTCGTCTCCAAGGGCGTCGGCTTCGTTCCGCAGACGAACAACGTGTTCCCGACGCTCTCCATCCTGGAGAACCTCGAGATGGGCATGTTCCAGAAGCCCAAGGGGCTCGCGGAACGGCTTGAGTTCGTGACGGAGATCTTCCCGGAGCTGAAGAAGCGCCTGTCGCAGCGGGCCGGCTCGCTCTCCGGCGGCGAGCGGCAGATGGTCGCGATGTCGCGCGCACTGATGATGGGCCCGCACGTGATGCTCCTGGACGAGCCGTCCGCGGGGCTGTCGCCGGTGCGCCAGGATGAGGCGTTCCTGCGCGTGAAGGAGATCAACAAGGCCGGCGTGACCACGATCATGGTCGAGCAGAACGCCCGCCGCTGCCTGCAGATCTGCGACCGCGGCTACGTGCTCGACCAGGGCCGCGATGCCTACACCGGCACCGGACGCGAACTGCTGAACGACCCCAAGGTGATCGGCCTCTACCTGGGAACCCTCGGCCAGGACGAGTAGCACCACCCCGCGGCCGCCTGCGGCCGCTCTGAAGCGGCGTCCGGGTTCCCCGGGCGCCGCTTCCGCGTGTCGCCCCGCGCGCGTCACCGCCCGCCGCGGCCGCCCGCCGCGAGAGTCGCCGATTGTGCCGAGAGTCGCCGCTGCACCGGCGACACTGGGCAGAAACGGCGAGTCTCGGCGCAATCTTCGCCGAGATTGACACGTCCGGTCGAGTTGCCCGGCACGCCAGGGCAACTCGACCGGAACGGTCAAAGTCGGCGACACGTGCGGGGGCGCACGGGCGGGGGCGCACGGGCGGGGGCGCACGGGGCGAAGGGCGCACGGGGCGAAGGGCGGGCAAAGGGCGCGAGGGCGCGCAGGCTGCCGAGGGGACGGCTGCCGCCTTTCGCGACGCCCCGCGTCGCGTGCGAGCAACGCAAAAGGGCCCCGACCGGAGTCGGGGCCCTTTTGCGTCAGTACTGCTCAGCCAGTGACCGGCAGGTCAGTGACTAGTTGATGCGCTTGTATGTGTTGTCAGCCTTGTACTCGTAGACACCGATGGTCGCCTCGGTCGGGTCGCCGTTCTCGTCGAACGTGACCGGGCCGGAGAAGCCGTCGTAGTTGACCTGCTTGCCGTCTGCGAGAGCCTTGGCGGCTGCCTTGAAGTCGGAGACCTTCTCGCCTTCACCCTCGCCACCGGAAACCTGGCGGAGGAAGTCAGCGATCTTGGCGCCCGAGACATCGTTGGCTGCGTAAGCGGCCAGGGCGATGAGCATGACGGAGTCGTAGGACTCAGCCGCGTAGCTGAAGTCCTTCAGCGTCGGGTCGACCTCGAGCAGGCGCTCGGTGAAGTCGCCGAGGGTTCCGACGTCGAGGCCGGGCAGGGTGCCCTTCGAGCCTGCGATGAGACCGGGGGCGAAGTCCTTGCTGTAGTCGGCGAGGTTTCCGTCAACCAGGTAGAGCTTGTCGCCCGGGTAGCCGGTTCCGACGAGCGCCGGGATGATGATCTTGGCCTGGTCGAACGTGATCAGGGCGATCGCATCCGGGTTGGCCGCGGTCACTGCGGAGATCTGCGCCGCGAAGTTGGAGTCACCCTCGTTGAAGAGCTCCTCCGCGACGACCTCGCCGCCGGCGCTTTCGAACGTCTCCTTGAGGGATGCGGCCAGGCCGGTCCCGTAGGCGTCGTTCAGCACGATCATGCCGAGGGTGCTGTTGCCGTCTTCGGCGATCTGGTTGCCCAGAACCTCGCCCTGCAGCAGGTCGGAGGGAGCCGTGCGCCAGTAGAGGTTCTTGTCGGCGTACTCGGTGAAGTCCGGCGAGGTGTTGGCCGGGGAGAACTGAACGACGCCAGCGGCGACGATCTGGTCGATCACGGTCTTGGACACACCCGAGGATGCCGCACCGACGATGGCCGAGACATCCTGCGAGAGCAGGTCGGTCACGGAAACGGTCGCGGTGTCGGTCGTGGTGTCGCCCGAGTCACGGAAGACGGCTTCGACCTTCATCCCGAGGTTCGCGTCGTTGATGTCGTTCACGGCCAGCTGCACGCCGGCTTCTTCGGGCGGGCCGAGGAAGGCCAGGGCGCCACTCTGGGGAAGAATCGTGCCGATCTTCAGGGTGAGATCGCGGTCGCCGGCCTTGACCGTCTTGGCGTCACCGCTCGCAGCGGGGGCCTTGTCACCGGCGGGTTCTGCGGCGGTGCCGCTGCAGCCGGTGAGCAGAAGTGCACTGACGCCGACCATGGCGATACCAGTGACGACGGCCCGGACTGAGCGGGAGGCCGAAGCCTTCGCGAGTACGCTCAATTTTGCTCCTTGGTAGTAGGAAAAGTCATACATCACGGCAGCCGAGTGGCTGCCGTTCTGTCACAGTAGGCATAGCACCTGCGGGTAAACAAGGAAATCGGCTCCAAGTTGAGCAAACCGTCCCAAATCGTTACGAAAAACGATCAATACGCATCAAATCGTTACGAACGCTCCCCCGTCGCGCCGACAAAGCGAATCTCCTGCTTGTCCGCGAGTGCAGCGAGGCATTCGCCCCAGGACGTGCAGGCCGTCGGCCCGGATGCGACGAAATCGAGCCTCGAGGCGACGGACGGTCCCCCGTCGTCGCCGGCGACGGTCGCGGCGAGCGCGGCCGTGACGACGCCGTCAAAGGCCTCCGCCCCGCCAACAAAGCCGGTCAGCCCCGGGTCGGCCGAGCGAAGCCGCTTCGCGAACGGGTTGCCCGGGGCGATGGGCTTTCCATCGTGCATGAAGTCGCCGAGCGGAAGGATCGGGATGTCCGCCGCCTCGAGGGCCGCCACCGCCGCCTCGGGCACCTTCACGGCGGGATCCCAGAGCACCACGTCGACCTTGCGGGCGATGAGGTTGGTCAGGGCGACATCGAGGTCGCCCGCCGAGTTGCGGTGGACCAGCTCAAGCGGCTTGCCCAGAACCCCGCCCTGCTCGGTGATCTCCCGCAGGGCGACCTCCGTCCCGGCGACCTGGGCCTTTCCCGTTGCCGCGGCATCGCCGGTCATCGGGAACATGGTTCCCAGGCGCAGGATGCCGTCACCCGACGGGGCGGGCACCGGCAGTGCCGTCGCGGACGGAGTCGGCTTCGGGGTCTTCGGGGCCTCGGGGGCGGTGCATCCGGTCAGGCCGACGACCAGGGCTAGGGCCCCGGCGATGACGACGGGGAAGGCGCGGTACGTCATCTGGTGTGTCCTTTCACAGCGGGGTACGCCTTCGAGCGTACCGTCCACTCAGGCAGGCTCGAGGGATGCCCGGCGCGGTGCGCGGCCCGTGGCGATCATGTCGACGGTCAGGATGAGCAGCGCGAGCCAGACCAGCCCGAAGCCGGCCCAGCGCTCGGTGGGCATCGGTTCGCGCAGGATGACCACGCCGACGAGGAACTGCAGGAGCGGCGCGAAGTTCTGGATCAGCCCCAGGTAGCTCAGCGGCAGGCGTCGGGCGGCCGCGGCGAAGAAGAGCAGGGGCACGGCGGTGACGACCCCGGATGCGACGAGGCCGAACGTGTGCCACGGCGAGACCGTGCCGAAGGTGAGGCCGGACATCATGCCGACCACCACCAGCTGGATGACCGCGATCGGAGCGAGCCAGGCCGTCTCCAGGGTGAGCCCAGCGACGGCATCGACGTCGCCGCCGACGCGCTTCTTGATCAGGCCGTAAAAGCCGAAGGAGAACGCCAGCACGAGCGAGATCCAGGGCAGCCGGCCGTACCCGATGGTGAGCACGACCACGGCGAGCAGGCTGACGCCGACGGCCACCCATTGGAGGCGCCTGAGCCGCTCCTGCAGCACGAGCACGCCGAGGACGACCGTCACGATCGGGTTGATGAAGTACCCCAGCGCCGCCTCGACCACGTGGCCGCTGAGCGCGGCGAAGACATACGTCTGCCAGTTGATGAAGATGAGCAGGCCGGCGAGTCCCATCGTCCAGACGACGCGGGGCCTCCGCAGCAGGCCGACGAGCGAGCGCCATTGCCGGGTGACGGTGATGATGAGCGCGCAGAAGACGAGCGAGAACAGCACCCGCCAGGCAACGACCTCGAACGCCGACGTCGGCACGAGCAGGATGAAGTAGAGGGGAAGAAGCCCCCAGAGGGAGTAGGCGAGGACCGCGAAAATCAGGCCGGTGCTCTGGTCGCTGCGCGGCGCGCGCCCGGTGCGCCCACCTTTCGGCGCAGCGGTCCGTGTCGGCTCGTTATCCATCGCGTATCCCTCCGAACGTGAAGAATCCCGGATGGCGATGCCATCCGGGATTCAACGATAACGCGGGGGGTGACTAGCGAACGACGACCGCGAGCACGTCGCGGGCGGACAGGACGAGGAGGTCCTCGCCGCCGAACTTGACCTCGGTTCCGCCGTACTTGGAGTAGATCACCTTGTCGCCGACGGCGACGTCGAGCGGGATGCGGTTGCCGTTGTCGTCAATGCGGCCGGGGCCGACTGCGACAACTTCACCCTCCTGGGGCTTTTCCTTGGCGGTGTCAGGAATGACCAGACCTGACGCGGTGGTCTGCTCTGCGTCGACCTGCTTGATGACGATGCGATCCTCGAGCGGCTTGATGGAGACCGACACGGTTGACCTCTTTCTTAACGAAGTTTTGGGTTAGCAGACTCACAGCGAGAGTGCTAAAAACGAGTTTAGGGCGCATCTGGCACTCACGCAACGTGAGTGCCAGACACGGGCGGGCTTGGTAGGTTTGCGGGATGGATCGCTCTGAGCTCGTCGAGCTGTTGTCGCCCGAGGGTTTGCGCCTGTTGGACTCGTTGCCGCCGTATGAATCGACGGTCGATGTCGTGCGGATGGTGAGCGACCTGCGCAAGGCCGGCCACCCGCCGGGCCTGGTCGCCGCGGTGCTGAGCCAGTCCCGGCTCCGCGCCAGGGCCGAAGCCAAGTTCGGCGAGTTCGCCGGGCGGATGCTCTTCACCGAGGCCGGGCTGGAACAGGCCACCCGGTTCCGGGTCGCCGCGCTGCACGCCGGCCGGTTCGTCGCCGCCGGCACCCACCGGGTCGTCGACCTCGGCTGCGGGATCGGCGGGGATGCGATGGCGATGGCGGCGATGGAGCTCACGGTGACGGCCGTCGACGCCGACGAGGTCACCGCCGCGGTCGCCAGCTACAACCTGGCCCCGTTCCCGAGCGCGACCGTGCTCAACGCCGAGGCGGAGAGCATCGACCTCGACGACTTCGACGCGGCCTGGCTCGACCCGGCCCGGCGCACGGCCGGACACACGAACACCTCGCGGCTGACCAGGCCGGAGGACTACTCCCCCTCGCTCGACTGGGTCTTCGGCCTGGCCGAGCGCCTGCCCATCGGCGTCAAGCTGGGTCCCGGCCACGACCGCGACCTCATCCCGGCCGCCGCCGAGGCGCAATGGGTCTCCGTCGACGGCAAGCTGGTCGAAATGGGCCTGTGGTTCGGCGTCCTGGCCCGGGACGGGATCCGCCGCTCGGCCCTGCTGCTCGGCCCCGACGGTGTCGCGGAGCTGACCGCCCCCGCCGACAGTGAAGACGTCGGGGTCGGCCCACTCGGCAACTACCTGTACGAGCCCGATGGTGCGGTCATCCGCGCTCGCCTGATCGGCGACCTCGCCCGCTCCCTCGATGCGCACATGCTGAGCGAGGGAATCGCCTACCTGACCTCCGCTGCCCTGCAGCCGACCCCGTTCGCCTCGGCCTTCCGCGTGCTGGAATCACTGCCGGTCGACGAGAAGAAGCTGCGCCTGGCCCTGCAGGAGCGTCGCATCGGGACGCTGGAGATCAAGAAGCGCGGGGTGGATGTCGACCCCGCGACCCTGCGCGCGCGCCTGCGCCTGAAGGGCCCCGAGTCGGGAACCCTCGTGATGACCCGCGCCGGCGGGCACCGGGTCGCCCTGCTGGTGGAACGCGTTCGTTAGCGGGACTTCGCCCGTCCGGCGGTCCCGGCCCGGCGTCCCTCAGGCCAGCGCCGGAAGCAGCACCTGGGTGATGTAGACGATCCAGCCGACCGCGATGGCCAGCCCGGCCACTCCGGCCACGAGTCCGGAAACCCACCAGGTCTTCGCCCGGCACTCCAGGCTCCGACCCACCAGGGCCAGAATGACGGCGGCGAGGGCGAAGGTGGCACCCCAGATGCCGAAGATGCCGAGCAGCAGCCCCAGGAGCCCGCACACGAACGACGCGATCGAGAAACCGCGCCGGTTGACCACCGTGTGGATCTCGTCCTCGGTGTACACGCGGGGCACCCATTCGGTGGGTGCCGTCATCGTGGACTCCCAGGCGAGCTCGCCCTCGACCTGCACCGGCGGGCGGGTCAGATCGAGGCGGAAGTCCTCCGGCGACCTGAGGTCGCGGTCCTGCCCGGTCATGTCGGTTCCTTAGAAAGCCAGGTGCGCGCCGCCGAGGCGACGGCGCCCACCGTCGGTGATTGTGCGATCAGTACTGAGGTGCGGGCAGCGTGCCCGGCTGGTAGCCCGCGAAGAAGATTCCCCAGAGCACCAGGCTGAGCAGGGCCACGGCGACTCCGACGATGCCGGTGATGATGCCGGTCAGCCAGAGGCCCCTGGCCCGGGGTTCCCTGGACTTGCCCAGGAAGCCAAGAACAATGGCTCCCGCAGGGAAGAACAGGCCCAGGACTCCACCCACGAAGGGAATGAACGCGATGGGCGACCCGACGATGCCGATGACGCCGGCGACGAGTGACAGGACGCTCAGGATCGGCGGCTTCTGTGCCGGGGCACCGGCGTACGGGCCGACGGCCGGCATGCCGTACCCCGGAGGAGGCGGCGTGGGCGCGCCGTAGGCCGGCGGCGGTGTTGGCGCGCCGTAGGCCGGCGGCGGCGTCTGGGCGG
>NZ_SOHC01000059.1:0-15787 GCF_004403955.1 Cryobacterium sp. TMT1-2-1 | reverse complement strand
GGACTCACGGCGGCCACGGGCATCCGGCCGGCGGTCGAGGCGCCGACGGCGACCATTGCGCCTCCGAGCAGGGCGAACAGGGCGGCCCCGGCGGCGACCCGCACGGCTGCGCGGTGCCGGGCGAGGAACGACCGACCGGCGCGGGCCGAGCGGCGGTCGAGCGGGGCATCCGGTTCGTTCACCCCAGCATGCTAGCCGCCCGGCCTGACCGATTCCCAGCGTCGGCCGGCCCGGACAACGGGCTCTGGGGCAACGGGCCTCAGACCGGGAGCGATTCCAGCCGGCGGTGCTCCAGCCACTCGTCGAGCACGTCGGCGGGGAGGGCCTTGGAGAGGAAGAAACCCTGGGCGTGGTCGCAGCCCTGGCGCACCAGGGCGTCGTAGGCATCCGCGTCTTCGACGCCCTCGGCCACCATGCGCAGGCCCAGGCTGTGCGCGAGGTGGATGGTGGACGACACGAGCGCGGCGGCCCGCAGGTCATCGGCCATGGGGATGACGAATGAGCGGTCCAGCTTGAGCTCGTCTATGGGCAGGTCCCGCAGGTAGGCCAGGGAGCTGTAGCCGGTGCCGAAGTCGTCGACGGCCAGACGGATGCCGCCCGCACTCAACTCGGTCAGGATCGCCCGGGCGCGCTCCCGGTCGGCCATCAGGAATTCCTCGGTGATTTCGAGCATGAGGGCGGATGCCGGCAGTCGCCTGGCCGCGATCATCCCGATCACGCGCTGCGGCAGGTCCGCGTCGACGAGGGAACTCGCCGACAGGTTGACGGCGACCGTCATCGGCCGGCCCTCGGCCTCCCAGACCGCGGCCTGGTCCAGCGCCTTTTCGAGCACCACCTCGGTCATCCAGTGCATCAGGCCGGCCTCCTCCACGAGCACGAGGAACGCTTCGGGGTAGAGCAGGCCGCGGGCCGGGTGCTTCCAACGGACGAGGGCTTCCACCCCGTGCACGGTGCCGGTGGTGAGGTCGATTTTGGGTTGGTAATGCAGCACGAGCTGGTCGTCGCGCAGGGCGATGCGCAACTCCTCCAGGGTGCGGAGACGGTCGTCGCCGTGGCTGTTGTCGACGCTCATGTAGATATGGTGGCCGCTGCGCGCCGCCTTGGCCTTGTACATCGCCATGTCGGCCTTGCGCAGGAGCACCTTGAGGTCGTCGCCCTGGTCGGGAGACAGGGCGATTCCGATGCTGACGTCGACCTGCAGCGCGATCCCCTCCAGCGTGAACGACTCGGCCAGCGCCGCGCGCAGCTTCACGGCCACGGCCACGGCCTGGTCCCGGCCCGCGTTGTCGAGGAACACCGCGAATTCGTCGCCGCCCAGCCGGGCCAGCAGGTCACGGCCGCGAAGGTGCGTCGACAATCGAACGCCCACTTGCACCAGGAGCCGGTCGCCGACGTCGTGGCCGAGGCTGTCGTTGACCTCCTTGAAGCGGTCCAGGTCCAGCAACAGCAGTGCGCTGTGTCCGTCCTGGCGTGCTGCCAGACGCTCGGGGACATCCGCGTAGAGCGCCCGGCGGTTCGGCAGCCCGGTCAGGTCATCCGTCAGCGCCTGCCGACGCAGGTCGGCCATTTTGACCAGCTGACGGAAGGCCAGCTGGGTGCGAACCACCGCCAGGACCAGGGTTCCGCCGGCGAGGGCGACCGCGAGGGCGGATACGGGCAGCCGGGTACCCAGGATCAGCACGCCCAGCGCCGCTGCCGTTGCGGCGGCCGGCACCAACAGGCCCCACACGCCCTTGAGCCCGCGACTCCCCGCGCCAGCCGGACGCGTCGCGCCGTCGACCCACGTGGCCACGAGGGCGAGGCCGAGGGTCCAGGCGGCATCCACCATCGTTTCCAGCCGGTAGCCGGCACCGCGGCCCATCAGTGCCAGGACGACATCGGATGCCGCGAAGATCAGGAACCCGCCGATGAGCAGCACCCAGCGGCGTCCGAGCCGCAGGCCGGGGGCGGCTGCCACTCCGACCGCCGCCGCCACCAAAGCCAGGTCCAGCAGCGGGTAGGCGACGCCGACGACGGTGGCGACGGACGGCGAGCCGCCGGCCGCGGTATCCAGGATCGGGCTGAGCAGCACCGCCAGCACCGCGGCCGTGCCGAGGGCGCCGACCGCGCTGTCCAGCAGCACCGAGGAGGCCAGGCCGCCCAGCTGGCTGCGCACGAGCGCGAGCAGGGCCGCCAGCATCAACACGTAGAAGAGCAGGTAGCCGGCGTCGGCGGCCGACGGGAAGGGAAGTTCGCTCCCGGTGGCCGTCGCGGCGACCGTATAGCTGTCCGCGAGCGCGAACGCGGTGACCGCGGTTGCGGCGAGGATGACCTGGAGGCTCCGGAATCCGACCCGGGACGCGGCAACCCAGCACACGGCCACCGGAACCCAGTCGCAGAGCAGCGACAACCAGACCTGCGCCGGCGAGCCGGCTTCGGCACCGGGGAGCAGGAGCCCGACGGTGAAGAGGCCGAGGGCGGCCCACAGCGCCCAGAGGGGCCAGGCGCCGGACCGGTCGCCGCGGCCGCCGGAGCGCCGGGCGACCTGCATGCTTGACTGCACAAAACCCCCCGATTAGCGGACGATTTCACGGTATCTCAGCGGGGGCGTCTTGCCCAGAGCCCTCCTGCCTCCGGGGCTAACCCAGTCCGGGTGCCCCCCAAGAGCGGCAGTCAGCCTGCCCGGCGCCGGCCGGGATCTTCGGATTACTCGCCGGGGTAGGCCAGCCCGATCTGGTCGCGCACGGCGTCGAGGGTCTCCATGATGGCCACGACCTCTTCGGTCGGGAGGATGTCGCTCGACGTCTTCCCGGCGCCGATGACCTGCTCCATTTCCGCCGCCTGGAAGTGCATGCCTCGGCCGGCGACCTCGGCGGTGAAGCTCTCGACGATTTCGTTGTCGCTGCCGCGAACGTGGATGGTGGTGGGCGAGTACCAGACCTGGTCGATGTCGATCCGCCCCTGGGTGCCCAGGATGGTCGCCGTGTTCGGCCCCTGGGTGTCGCTGGCGGAGAGCGTCGTGGCGATCTGGCCGCCCGGGTAGCGGAAGATCGTCGCGACCTGGGCGTCGGCTCCGGTTTCTTTGAAGGACGCGCTGGCGAGGATCGTCTCGGGGCGCCCGAACAGGTCGGACGCGAACGACAAGGGGTAGATCGCCAGGTCGAGCAGCGCGCCGCCGCCGAGGGCCAGGTCGTTCAGGCGGTGCTTCGGGTCGTCGGGGAGGTCCTGCGTGTGGTCGGCGATCAGGGTGTGCACGTCGCCGAGCGTGCCGGCAGCGATGATCTCGCGCACGCGCACCATGTGCGGCAGGAACCGGGTCCACATTGCCTCCATCACGAGCAGGCCGAGGCTCGCGGCCAGGTCGACGATCTCGCGCGCCTCGCGGCCGTTCATCGCGATGGGCTTTTCGATCAGCACGTGCTTGCCGGCCTTCAGCGCGAGCGCGGCGTTCTCTGCGTGGAACGGATGCGGGGTCGAGACGTAGATGATGTCGACATCCGGATCGGCGACCAGCGCTTCGTAGCTACCGTGAGCGGTCGGGATGCCGAATCTGGCCGCGAAGGTGTCGGCGGACTGCTGGGTGCGGGAGCCCACGGCCTGAACCTGGAAGCCGTGCAACACGAGGTCGGCGGTGAACAGGTGGGCGATTCCGCCCGTGGCCAGGATGCCCCAGCGAAGAGTGTCGGTCATGCTGCAAGCCTAGGCCGACGGGAACCGGCTGACTTGCGGAGAAAGCACCTTCGTCGTGACGTGGAAGGTACTTTGTCCGCAAGTGGGCGTGCGGCACAGCGTGGGGCCGCCTATCAGAATCGAACTGATGACCTATTCATTACGAGTGAATCGCTCTACCGACTGAGCTAAGGCGGCGTGACTGCCGATGCTCCCCGCGAAGGGAGACTCGGTGACACAGCATCCAAGCTTAGCCGGTCGGGCGGGTGAAGTTGTACAGCTCGGAGAATGAAGCCGCCAGGGAGTCGGACAGGGAGGTTGCGCTGTCCTCCTCGGCCCAGCGCCGCCAGGCGTGCCGCATGGCGGCCACCGCGACCAGGCTGAAGAGCAGGGCGCGCTGGGCGAGGCCCGGCGTTCCGGACCGTTCCGGGTGGTCGGCTTCGAATCGGCGCGTCACGATGTCGAGCAGCCGGGCCTCGAAGTCGCGCAGGGTCGCCATCCGCAGGCCGAACAGGTAGGTGCTGTCCTTCAGGACGGCCTGGCGCAGCTGGTGGATCTCGCGGTCGGTTTCGCTGCGTTCCAGGCTTTCCGCGAGCAGTACGGCGACCTGGCCGAGGATGTCCCCGTCCGGCCCGCCGTGCACGAAGGCCTCGATGGCCTCCTCGGAGGCCAGGTCGGGGGTGTCGCCGAGCAGGGCGGCATCCTTCGAGGGAAAGTAGTTGAAGAAGGTGCGTGGGGAGATGCTCGCGGCGCGGCTGATGTCCTCTACCGTGACCTTTTCGAGGCCGGTCTGCAGCGACAGGCTCAGGACCGCGTGCTGGATGGCCCGCCGGGTTGCGAGCCGCTTCCGCTCCCGAAGCCCGGGCTCTTCGGTGTCGGGTGACATGTCGTCAATTCTTCCATATGAAGCGGCCCGCGGGAGAGCCGGGATGGCGTCAGCACGCCCGTGTCAGCACGCCCGTGTCAACACGCCCGTGTCAACACGCCCGTATCAGCACGCCCGTATCAGCACCGGGGATCCGTCTCGGGCACCGCCCCGGTCAGAAGGTAGTCGTCCACGGCGTCGTTCACGCAGTCGTTGGACTTGTTGTACGCGGTGTGACCTTCGCCCTCGAAGGTGACGAGGTGGCCGCTGTCGAGCTGGGCGGCGAGGTTCTTCGCCCAGACGTAGGGCGTCGCCGGGTCGTTGGTGGTGCCGATGACGAGGATGGGCGGGGCCCCCTCGGCCGTGATCTCGCTGCGCTCCCCGGTGAAGGCGTGCGGCCAGTTGGCGCAGCCGATGTCGCCAAAGGCCATGTAGCGGCCGATGGTCGGGGCCGCGGCCTCGATCTCGGCGGCCTGGGCGCGCATCGTGGCCGGGTCGTCGTTATAGGCGTAGTCGATGCAGTTGATCGCCGTGAACGCCTCGGTGGAGTTGTCGGCGTAGCTGCCGTCCTTGTTCCGCCCGTTGTACTGGTCGGCGAACTGGAACGCGTAGTCGGCCTCGCCCGCCAGGACGCTCTCGAACATGTCGCTCAGGTACTGCCACGCGGTCGCCTGGTAGAGGGGGTAGATGATCGCGGTGAGCAGGGCGTTCGAGCCGAGTTCGCGGCCGTCCTTCGCGGCGATCGGGCTCACGTCGACCGACGCGAGGAGGGCGCCGATGGTGTCCATCGCCTGGTCGACGGTGCCGGTGAAGGGGCATTCCGACCCGGCGAGGCAGTCGGCGAGGTAGGCGCGCAGGGCGCTTTCGAAGCCCTGTGCCTGCACCCGCGTCACGTCGAAGTTGTTCGTCGACGGGTCGAGGGCGCCGTCGAGCGCCAGCCGGCCCACCTTGTCGGGGTACAACTCCGCGTAGCTGGCACCGAGGAAGGTGCCGTAGGAATAGCCGAGGTAGTTCAGCTTCTTGTCGCCGAGCACGGCACGCAGCAGGTCGAGGTCGCGCGCGGCACTCTCCGTGTCGACGTGTCCGAGCAGCGCTCCCGTGTTCGTGTCACAGGCCGCGCCGAAATCGGCGGCGGATGTCTCGAGTTCCTGGATCCAGGCATCCGTGCCCCGGGGCGCACTGGTGAGGCCGTAGAGGTATTCGTCCATCTGGGCGGGCTCGAGGCAGGTCACCGCAGAGGAGCGACCGACCCCGCGCGGGTCGAAGCCGACGATGTCGAAGCCGGCCTGGAGTTTCTCGTCGGCGGCGTAGTCGAGTGAGTCCTTGACGAAGTCGTAGCCGGAGCCGCCGGGGCCGCCCGGGTTCACCAGCAGGGAGCCGACGCGCTTGTTCCCGGTGGCAGGGTGCCGCACGAGGGCCAGGTCGATGTCGCCGGCGGCGGGATCGGTCCAGTCGAGCGGGGCCGTCGCGGTCGTGCACTGCAGGCCGTCGCCGCAGTCCTTCCAGCGCAGCACCTGCGAGTAGAACGGGTCGAGTGCGTTCTCGACGTTTTCGCCGGTCGGCGTCGACGTGGCGGGGGATTTCTGCGGGAGGAACCAGGGCACACACCCGCTGAGGGTCAGGGTGAGCACCAGCGCGGCCGCCACGGCGGCGACCGGTGACGTGCGGACGCGTATTCGTCTGGTCAACGGATTCCTCTTTCCTGGGCTGCGTCCGCCGGCATCAGCGGCGGCGAATCGCGCTCACCAGCAGCGCCTCGAGGGCGAGCGCCGGTGCCACGTTGGATTCAATTCTCTGCCGCGCAAGCGCGATCGCATCCATTGTCTCCAACGTTGCTGCCTGAGTGCTGGATGCGCCGCCCGAGCGCAGCTCGGCGAGGAGTTCGCGGTTGATCACGCTCGCCTCGCGTCCCAGCTGCACCATGAGCACGTCGCGGTAGAGCGAGGTCAGATCGACGAGGATGCGGTCGATCCCGTCACGCAGGCTGCGCGTCGCCCGGCGTTTCTGGTCGTCTTCGAGCGCCTTCAGCTGGCTGCGCAGGGCCGGCGGCACGGACTGGCCGGGCTCCACGCCGAGGGAGCGCAGCACGCCCTCGCGCTCCTCGGCGTCGCGCTCTTCGGTGATCGCCTTCGCGTCGTCGCCCGCAATCGCCAGCAGGCGGGCGGCCGCATTGACGGCCGTGGAGACCCCGCGGATGCCGAGGGCCGTGCGGAGCGTTTCCTCGCGCCGGGCCCGCGCCTCCGAGTTGGTGGCCAGCCGGTGGGCCATGCCGATATGACTCTGGGCTTCCCGCGCGGCGCGCTCGGCGATCGCGGGGTCGACGCCGTCGCGTGCGATCAGCAGTGCCGCGACGTCTTCGACGCTGGGCACCCGAAGGCGCACGGTGCGCACGCGAGAGCGGATGGTGGGCAGCAGGTCGGCCTCGCTCGGCGCGCAGAGGATCCACACGGTGCGCTCCGGCGGCTCCTCGAGGGCCTTGAGCAGCACGTTCGAGGTGCGTTCGACCATCCGGTCGGCGTCCTCGACGACGATCACCCGGTAGCGGCCGACGGACGGCGAGTACTGCGACCGCGCCACGACCTCCTTGACGCTGTCCATCTTGATGATGACGCCCTCGGTGGTGAGCACGGTGAGGTCGGGGTGGGTGCGCGCGGCGACCTGGCGCTCGGTGGCCTCTTCGTCGTCGGCGCTCCGGCTGAGCAGGGCCGCGGCGAAGGCGTACGCGAGGTTGGAACGCCCGGAGCCGGGCGGGCCGGTGATCAGCCAGGAGTGCGTCATCGACGCCGACTCCCCGCCGGTGGCCCGGCCGGTCGAGCCCCCGCTGGTCGAGCCCCCGCTGGTCGAGCCTGTCGAGCCCCCCGAGCGCGCGGCAGCGGCCCGGAAGATGGCGATCGCGTCGGCCTGTCCCGTGAGCTCGTCCCACAATGCCATTTATCTAGGCTACCGTCCCCCTGCGACACTCCCCCGCGAAGACGTCTCGGGTTGAGTTGCGGAAAAAGTACCTTCAAGTTGTGAACGAAGGTGCTTTGTCCGCAACTCAGCCACTGCGCGGCCCCGCGAGAGGGCGGCAGTGGGCCTGGAGCAGGCGGCGGGCATGAGAAACTTCTCACGCCCGGCTCCGCCCGGGCTCGCCCCCTGGGCCGACACTGAATGTATGCGGGAGCAGCCATTGACGACACCTGACCGGACAGAGCCGGACGAGGCGACCCGCGGCATCCTCGAGGCGGTCGCCGAATCGGTCGGGATGACCCTGGTCGCCTCCCGGCAGCTCACGCTCGAGAACACCACCCGCGGGTTCGCATCCGGGCACGAGCTGGAACTCTGCTCGAATGCCGGCGCCCGCGAGACGCACATCGTCTATCTCGAAACGAACCCGACGAAGCGCGAGCGCGAGGGGGTGCTCACCTTCCGCGACGAGGAGTCGGGTGAACGCATCGCGGTCTGGCTCTATCCGCGCGACCCGGAGCTGCCGGCGCTGCCCGCCGCCGTCTTCCCCGAGGCGGCGACGACCCTCCTCCGCCGACTTGGCCTGGACCCCAGCGCAGTCACGCTCACCGTCGTGGCCTACCGGCCGGGCAAGCGCGCGGTCGTGCGCGCGGAGGCGCCGGAATTCACTGTGTTCCTGAAGGTCGTTCGCCCGGCCGTCGCCGAGGACCTGCACGCCCGCTACAGCCTGTGGCGGCTCGAGGGAGTCCCTGTCCCGCGGAGCCTGGGCTGGAGCGCCGACGGATTCATCGCCTTCGCTCCCCTCGCCGGCACCGAAGCCAGCCAGCTCATCGCCAACCTGCAGCCGGAAGCGTTCCTCGACGCGATCGACGATCTCACCGCCCGCATCGGCGCGATCCCGAGCACCGGCGCGGCGCGCAAGTCCCTCGCCGAACGCCTGCCCTGGTACCTCGACCGGCTCCTGGCGCTCCTCCCGGAGCACACCGATTCGATCGCGCGCATCGGCGAGGCCATCGCCCGGGTGCGCGAGGGCGCGGGGGCCGCCACACCCGTGACGATCCACGGCGACCTCCACGTCGGCCAGGTCTTCGTCGACCCGCAGCATCCGTCACGCATCACCGGCGTACTCGACATCGATACCGCCGGCCTCGGCGACCCGGCGGATGACGCGGCGGCGTTCTACGCCCATCTCGTCGTCACCGCGCAGCACCACCGCAGCCGCGGCGACGACGACACGGCCGAAAAATGCCTGTTTCTCGCTGAGCGCGCCCGGGATCGCTGGAGCGGCCGAGCCGACGCCGGGTTCGCCCTGCGGGCACGGCCAATCGCCGCGACGCACCTGCTGGGGCACATCCTCACCTCGGGGGCCCACGGGGCCGAGCTCCTTGCGGCCGCCGAGTCCCTGGTCGCCGGGGCGCTGGTCGCCGGGGCTCAAGACAGATCTGTCTAGATGAGAGCCCTCTCATCCACAGGCCCTGATTCTTCTCATCCGCGGCTGCGAGGCTGAAGCCCCTCGGGTCGAGGCGCTCCGCCTCCCCCGACAGACCAGACAAACAAGAAACTCGGGGAGAGTCATGAACACGAAGAAGTGGATTGCGATGGGGGCCGGCTCGGCACTCGGGCTCGGGCTCATCGCAGGTGGCGCGGTCTCCGCTGCCAATGCATTCGGAATCAACGACAGCGTCGAAGAATCCATCGGCGTCGAAGCCGTCACCCCCGTGTCGAGCGACGTCGTCGACGATGCCGCAGTGACGACGGCCGTCGAGGACGCCCTGGCCGTGGAGGATGCACCGGTCGTGGCGGACGTCCCGGCCGCCGTGGACGCCCCCGCGGTCGCCAGCGCGCCAAGCGTCGCGGACGCCTCCTCGGTCGTCAGCGTCCCCTCCGTCGTCGCACCGGCCGAAGCACCGGCCGTCGTGGATGTGCCGTCGGTCGCCAGCGCCCCCTCGGTCGCAGCACCCTCAGTCGTCAGCGCACCGTCGGTCGCCAGCGCCCCGAGCGCCCCGTCGGCGCCGAGCGCCCAGTCCGCACCGAGCGCGGCCTCGGTCGACTAGTCACCACCCTGACGTGCCCGGGCATCAGCCCGGGCACGTTTTTTGTGCCCGAGGGGCTGGCAGGGGAAGGCGTGGCCACAGCGACGCCCGCAGCATTGACTTGCGGAGAAAGCACCTTCCCGCGCGAAATGAAGGTACATTCTCCGCAACTGGGCCGGTGGTTGGGTGCGCATGGACAGACCCAACGGGTTTCGACGGCCGCTAGAGCAGCGTCGCGACCCTGGCGCGGATGGCCTCCGCGATCGTGTCGACGGGGGCCGCGGCATCCACGACCAGGAAGCGGGCCGGTTCGGCCGCGGCCAGGTCGAGGAACGCGGAGCGCACACGGGCGTGGAACTCGTTCTTCTCCGCCTCAAGGCGGTCGAAGCGCTTGTTGTCCGCGTCGAGGCGTCCGCGCGCGACGGTCTCGTCGAGGTCGAGCAGGATGGTGAGGTCGGGCAGCAGCCCCTCGGCCGCCCAGAGCGACAGGTCGCGCACCTCGCCCCGCTCGAGCACGCGCCCGGCGCCCTGGTAGGCGACGGATGAGTCGAGGTAGCGGTCCTGGATCACGGTTTCGCCGCGCACCAGCGCGGGCCGCACCTTCGTCGCGATGTGGTGGGCCCGGTCGGCCGCGTAGAGGAGGGCCTCGGCGCGCGGGGCGATCTCGCCGCGATGATGCAGCACGATTTCGCGGATCTCGACGCCGACATCCGTGCCGCCGGGTTCGCGGGTGCGGAGGACGCTGCGGCCCTGCCCTTCGAGCCACTCGGTGAGCAGCCGGGCCTGGGTCGACTTCCCAGACCCGTCGCCGCCCTCGAGCGTGATGAACAACCCGGTCACGACTTCGGCGTCGCCGCCGCCTTCGCCGCCGCGGTGGCCGCGCGGGTCGCCGCGGCCTTGGCTGCGGTCGCCGCCTTCTGGGCCGGGGTGCGGACTGCCGCCTTACGCACGGTCGTGGTCGCACCCGACGGGGTCGGCTTCCTGGCCGCGGCCTTCTTGGCGGGAGCCTTCCTGGCCGCAGGCTTCTTGGCGGGAGCCTTCTTCGCAGCCGTCTTCTTCACGGCCGGTCCCTTGGCCCGCTTGTCGGCCAGCAGCTGCACCGCCCGGTCGAAGTCGACGTCCTCGACGGTCTCGGACTTCGGGATCGTCGCGTTGGTGGTGCCGTCGGTGACGTAGGCGCCAAAGCGGCCGTCCTTGATCTTGATCGCCTTGCCGCTGTCCGGGTCGGGCGTCTCGAACTCCTTGAGCGCACTCGACGCGCGGCGTTCGCCGTACTTGGGCTGGGCGTAGAGCTCCAGCGCACCGGCCAGGTCGATCTCGAAGATCTGGTCCTCGCCTCCGGGCAGCGAGCGGGTGTCGACGCCCTTCTTCAGGTAGGCGCCGAAGCGGCCGTTCTGCGCGGTGATCTCGGCGCCGGATTCGGGGTCGATGCCGACCACGCGCGGCAGGTCGAGCAGGCGCAACGCCGTCTCGAGGTCGACGTTGGCGATGTCCATCGACTTGAACAGGGATGCCGTGCGCGGCTTGACCGCCGCGACCTTCTTCCTGGCCGGCGCCTTCTTTTTGGGCTTGGCCGCGGTGACTTCGCCCGTGGAGGCGTCGACGGTCTCGGTGGGGGTCTCGACCGGCGGGGCGGCCGGGGCCTCGGGCTCGGGCTCGAGCTCGGTGACGTACGGGCCGAACCGGCCGTCCTTGGCGACGATGGTCTTGCCGTTCTCCGGGTTCACACCGATCACGCGGTCGGTGATGACCGGCGCGTCCATGAGTTCGCGGGCCCTGGTCGGGGTGAGCTCGTCGGGCGCGAGTTCCGGCGGGATGTTGACTCGGCGAGGCGGAGCATCCGGACCGGCGTCGGGGTCGATGACCTCGAGGTAGGGACCGTACTTGCCGATGCGCAGGGTGATGTCGTCGGAGATCGGCAGCGAGTTGATGCTCTTCGCGTCGATCTCGCCGAGGTTGTCGATGACCTGGCGAAGGCCTCGGTGCTTGTCGGAGCCGAAGTAGAAGCTGGTCAGCCAGTCCACCCGGTCGGCCGTGCCGCCGGCGATGCGGTCGAGGTCGTCTTCCATTTCGGCGGTGAAGTCGTATTCGACCAGGTCGCCGAAGTAGTCCTCGAGCAGGCGCACGACGGAGAAGGCGATCCAGTTCGGGATGAGCGACTGGCCGCGCGGGGTGACATAACCGCGCTCGGTGATCGTGGAGATGATCGATGCGTAGGTGGACGGACGCCCGATGCCGAGCTCTTCGAGCTTCTTGACCAGGCTCGCCTCGGTGTAGCGGGCGGCGGGGGTGGTTTCGTGCCCCTTGGCCTCGACCTCGATCAGGGCGAGAACCTGACCCTCGGCGAGCGGCGGCAGCTTGGACTCGGTCGGGTCGGTCGAGGCGTTGCGCTCCTCGTCGACGGATTCCTCGTAGGCGAGCATGAAGCCGCGGAAGGTGATCACGGTGCCGCTGGCCGCGAACTCGGCCACGGCGCCGGATGCCGCGGGGTGCGCCGACGAACCGGTCGGGCCGGCGGAGATGGTGACCGACGCGGTCGAGCCGGTGGCATCCGCCATCTGGGATGCGACGGTGCGCTTCCAGATCAGCTCGTACAGCTTGAAGTCGCTGCCGCGGAGGGTCGAGGCCAGCGATGCCGGAGTGCGGAACGTGTCGCCGGAGGGGCGGATCGCCTCGTGCGCCTCCTGCGCGCTCTTGCTCTTGCCCTTGTAGAGGCGGGGCTTGTCCGGCACGGTTTCGGGGCCGTACAGCGCGGCCGCCTGGGTGCGTGCGGCCGTGATCGCCTGCTGCGACAGCGACGGCGAGTCGGTACGCATATAGGTGATGTACCCGTTTTCGTAGAGCGACTGGGCGACGCTCATGGTCTGGCGGGCGGTGAAGCGCAGCTTGCGCGCCGCTTCCTGCTGCAGGGTCGACGTCGTGAACGGCGCGGCCGGGCTGCGGCGGTACGGCTTGGAGGCGACCTTCGTCACGGTGAGGTCGACGGCCGGGTCCTTGAGGGCGTCGACGAGGGCGAGGGCGGATGCCTCGTCGAGCGTGGCCGCCTTCACGGTGGGTTTGAGCTTGCCGGAGTCGTCGAAGTCGCTGCCGGTGGCGATGCGCTCGCCGTTCAGGCGCACGAGTTTCGCGTCGAAGCCCTGTTCGGTGGATGCCGCCGACGCCGCGAGGCGGGCGAGCAGGTCCCAGTAGGACGCCGACACGAAGGCCAGCCGTTCGCGTTCGCGCTCGACGACGAGTCGGGTCGCGGCGGACTGCACGCGGCCGGCGGAGAGGCCGGGGCCGACCTTGCGCCAGAGCACGGGCGAGATTTCGTAACCGTAGAGGCGGTCCAGGATGCGCCGGGTTTCCTGCGCGTCGACGAGGGCGGTGTCGAGTTCGCGGGTGTTGTCGACCGCCTCGAGGATGGCATCCTTCGTGATCTCGTGGAACACCATGCGCTTGACCGGCACCTTGGGCTGGAGCACCTGCAGAAGGTGCCAGGCGATGGCCTCGCCTTCGCGGTCCTCATCAGTTGCAAGCAGGAGCTCGTCGGCGTTCTTCATCGCGCGCTTGAGGTCGGCGACGGTCTTCTTCTTGGCGTCGGACACGACGTAGTACGGTTCGAAACCGTTCTCCACATCGACGGAGAACTTGCCGAGGGAGCCCTTTTTCAGCTCCGGCGGAAGATTCTTCGGTTCGACCAGGTCCCGAATGTGACCAACCGAGGACAGGACCTCGTAGCCGTCGCCCAGGTAGGCGGCGATCGACTTCATCTTGGTCGGTGACTCGACAATGACCAGCTTCTTAGTGCCTGGCACCAGACTCCTCTTATATGTGGCGACCCGCGTTGTTGGGCCAAGGCACACCATACACATAGGAATAGAGTCCCCGCCTAATCGAGCGTCACTCAGGTTTTTGGGCCGTTTGCCCGCGAGCCTTGCTCTGGGGGCTTGCCAGTTACCCTCGCGTGAGGACAATGGAGGCATGGCTACAGGATCAACGGGCACGTACACCGCGAAGCTCACGGACGGCCCCCTCGAAGGCAAGACCATCACGACACCGTTTCTTGAATCAGGTGACCCGCAGCCGCGTCTGGAAATCCCGGCCGACTCCGGGGCCAAGCGCTACCTGTATTCGCGGGGCTCCGGACTCGAGTTCGGGTCGTCCGATCATCCGGACCGCCCGACCGCGGTCGACTACCGCTACCTCGAGGCGCTCTTCGACTGATCCCCCTTCCCCCGTCCTCTCCCCCTTCCCCTCTTCCTCCCCCTTCCCCTCCCTTCCCCTCCCGCGAAACCGCAGTTGTGCTCGTTATAACCGCGCTTTAGCGCGCACAACTGCGGTTTCGCGGGGAGGGTCGCGGGGAGGGTTACGCGGGCGGGCCGGCACGGGCGGATGACGTGAGGGCGAAGCCGGCGACAGTGCGGGCGACGGTCACTGATGAGATCAGGCCGTCAAGCGTGCACGTGACCACGGATGCCCCGTTGAGGGCGGCGGCCTCGGCCGCGGCCGTGCACGGGAAGCCCGCCACGGCGCCCGAAGCGGTGTCGGCCGCGGCGAGCGCCGCGGCGTCGGCCGCGTTCTGCACCGACTGGCCGACGGCGAGCAGGGCCAGCAGCGGCACACCGAGTAAGGTCACCGTCAGGGTCGCTCCGATCAGCGCGACCGCGAGCACCCCGCCGGCGCCCCGCTCGGAGCCACGCACGGGACGCCGGGTCGCGGGACGCCGGGCCAGGGGACGCACGGTCACGGGACGCACGGTCACCGGACGCACGGTCACGGGACGCACGGTCACGGGACGCACAGTCACCGGACGCCGGGCCAGGGGACGCACGGTCACGGGCCGGGGACCACGGCGCCGCCCAGCGCGCACGACCGGGCGGCCACCGTCAGACCGAAGGTCGCGTAGGGGCCGAACGCGGCCGGTGCGCTGAGGCGCGCGCAGACGAATTCGCCGCGGCGTTCCGTGGCGAGCCGGGCCCCACCCACCGAGCGGTGCACGAGGGACGCCGCCCGCTCGGCGGATTCGCCGCGGGCGAGCAACCGGGCCGCGTCGCCGGCGGCATCCGTCAGTCGCACCTGCTGACCGACCACCTGCACCGCGCCCAGGCAGCAGGCCAGCACAAGGAGCACGGCCGGCAGCACGACGGCGAACTCCGCGGTCACGGTGCCGTCGTCCCGGCCGTGCCCGCTACCCCACGCTGAGCGCATTGCGCACCAGCTCGGTGAGGATCCCGCGCACCTCGTTTCCTCGGAGGATCACGATCAGCAGGCCGGCGAACCCGACCGCCGCCATCGTGGCCACCAGGTATTCCGCGGTGGCCGCCCCCGCGTCCTCGCGCAGCCGCCGCAGCGCCCGGGCCGGGCTCCGCGGCCGCCGCGTGGGCGTGGCGGTGGCCGGCATGACCGTGGTCGGCGTGGCCGTGGCCGCCGTGGGCGAGAGTTCCTTCTGCATCTGTTCGTCTCCTTTCGCGTCCTGCGACGCGGATGATGGACGGCGCGAGCGGGACCAGCCTGACCCGATTCGCCGGCCCGGTCCCCGGCATCGGACGAGCGGTGCGGAACGCCTAGAACGAACGCAGTGTGGACGAGAGGACGGTCAGCAGCAACGGCACCACCCCGACCAGCATGAACGCGGGCAGCACGCACACCCCCAGCGGGATCATCAGCGTCACCGACAGGGTCGCCGCCCGCCGTTGCCCGTCGCTCCGCGCGTCGCGGCGCTGCTGGTCGGCCTCGCTGCGCAGCAGTTCCGCGGCCGGGACGCCGGCGCGGGCGGACAGGGCGAGCACTCGGTCGATCGCGGCCTCCGAACCTCCGACGCCTACGCCGTAGCGCTCGGTCACCGAGCGCACCAGGGTGCGCGCTCGCGCGACCGACCCGCCCCCGGCCATCCCGATCGCGGTCAGGTCGAGCGCGAGCCCGGGCGTCGGGTCCCGGGCTCGCGCGGACCGCACCAGGCTCCGGTTCCAGCGAGCGCCGGCTACCATCAGCAGCGCCCCTGCCCCGAGGCAGGCCAGGCCCGGCCCGGTGAGCAACAGGGTCTGCAGCGTGTTGAAACCGAGCACGCTGCCGAACAGGATGCCCACCAGCGGCAGCCCCATCACCATGCGTGCCGTGGCGTTCGGGCCGGCCAGCGCGACGGCGAGGTCCCGGTGCACCTGGCCCAGGTCGCGGAAGGATCCGGCGAGCTCCCGCAGGCAGGCGGCGAGCGGCGCCCCGGCCGCCGTGGCCACACCCCAGGCCGCCGCGAGGCCCAGCCAGGCGTCACCGGCCTGCCCGCCCAGCGCCCGGGCCTCCTGCGCCACCGCATCGG
>NZ_SOHC01000007.1:0-12833 GCF_004403955.1 Cryobacterium sp. TMT1-2-1 | reverse complement strand
CGTGCGGGCGAGCCGGCCGCGCCCACGACTGCGGGCGAGGCGACCGCGTCCCGCGACACGGGCGAACCGATGGCCGCGCCCCGGGACGCGGGCGAGCCCACCGTCGCGCCCACCGGCGAGACGCGCGGCGACACCTGCCACATCGACGTCGTCGACCGGTGGGGCAACATGGTCTCGGCCACCCCATCCGGCGGCTGGCTGCAGTCCTCCCCCACCATTCCGGAACTCGGCTTCTGCCTCGGCACCCGGCTGCAGATGACCTGGCTCGAAGCCGGGGCACCCTCGACGCTGGCCCCGGGCAAGCGCCCGCGCACGACCCTGACCCCCACCCTCGTGCTCCGGGACGGCAAGCCCGTCGCGGCCGTTGGCTCCCCCGGCGGAGACCAGCAGGACCAGTGGCAACTGCTATATCTGCTGCGCACGATCGTCGGCGGCTACTCGCCGCAGCAGGCGATCGATGCGCCCGCGTTCCACACGACATCCATACCGGAGTCGTTCTGGCCGCGCACCTGGACCCCCGGCGGCGCCGTGGTCGAGGACCGCCTCGGCGACGACGTCATCGCCGACCTCGAGCGACGCGGTCACCGCGTCACCCGGGCCGGCGACTGGTCGCTCGGACGCCTGTCCGCGGTCACCAGCGACCCGCACACGGGCCTGCTCGGTGCCGCCGCCAACCCGCGCGGCGCGCAGGGCTATGCGGCCGGCCGGTAGCGTGGCATACGTGACCTCAATTCTGCTGACCGGGTTCGAGCCGTTCGACGGCGAGACCGTCAACCCCTCCTGGCAGGCGGTGCTGCGCGCGCAGGCGCTCTGGGACGGGCCCGAAGACGTGCACATCGCCGAGATCCCGGTCGACTTCGAGGCCTGCGACCGGGCACTGGCGGACGCGCTCGACCGGTTCCGGCCCGACCTCGTGATCGCGGTCGGCCAGGCCGGCGGGCGGCCCGGGATCTCGGTCGAACGCGTCGCCATCAACGTCGACGACGCCCGGATCCCCGACAACGCCGGCTTCCAGCCCGTCGACGCCCCGATCGTGCCGGACGGGCCCGCCGCCTACTTCAGCACGCTGCCGATCAAGGCCTGCGTCGAGGCACTCACCCAGGCGGGCATTCCGGCATCCGTGTCCCAAACCGCGGGCACCTACACCTGCAACCACGTCTTCTACCGGCTGATGCACACGCTGCAGGCCGACCGCCCGGATGCCCGCGGCGGCTTCGTGCACATCCCCTATGCCCCCGAGCAGGCTGCCGCCCGCGACCAGCCGAGCATGTCCGTGGAGCTGGCGGCCCTCGCGCTGCTGGCCATCGTGCGCACCAGCCTCGATGTGGCAGTCGACACGCGCGCGCCCGGCGGGGCGCTGCACTGAACCCGCGCTAACCCTGCCGGCCCGCCCTGCCCTGCCCTGCCCTGCCCCCGCCCACACCACGCCTGGTTTGAGTCGCGGACAAAGTACCTTCCCGCGCGAAAGGAAGGGTGTTTGTCCGCAACTCAGCGGCTCTCGCCGCGCGAGAGGCGTCACCCTCGCCCCGGCTGCAGCGGCCGACTCGCGAGTGCGACAGACTGATCTCATGGCCACGGACAAATCTCACTGAGCATGGGAGCAGAAGCAGCGGAACCCTCGCTCGTCGACCCCTCCCTCGTTGACGCCGACGACATCGCCCGCGGGCTCGAGGTCGACCCCGCCGTCGGCCTGAGCGACGCCGAGGCCGCCCGGCGCCTGGCGCGCGACGGCCCGAACGAGCTGCGCGGGGTCCCGCCCGTGCCGACCTGGCGCAAGATCCTCGCCCAGTTCCACGACCCGCTGATCTACCTGCTGCTCGTGGCCGTCCTGGTCTCCATCGGCGCGTGGATCTTCGAGCGGGCCGCCGGGTCCGGCGCCTGGCCGATCGACGCGATCGTCATCGCCGCGATCGTTGTACTGAACGCCGTGCTCGGGTTCGTGCAGGAGGCCCGCGCCGGCGACGCGGTCGCCGCCCTGTCGACGATGACCGCAGCATCCTCTACCGTTCTGCGCGCCGGCGAACTCGCCACCGTTCTGAGCGCCGACCTCGTGCGCGGCGATGTGCTCGCGCTCGGCGAGGGCGACCACGTGGGTGCGGATGCCCGGCTCCTGTCCGCGAGCGCGCTGCGGGTGGCCGAGGCCTCCCTGACCGGCGAAAGCGAGGCCGTGGGCAAGGTAGCCGACACCCTGCCCGCCGCGGCGCAGCTGGCCGACCGGCTGAACATGGTCTTCAAGGGAACTGCCGTCGTGGAGGGCGTCGGCCGGGCCGTCGTGACCGGCACCGGCATGGACACCGAGGTCGGCGCCATCGCGAGCATGCTCGACGCCACTCCCGCCCATGTGACGCCGCTGCAGAAGGAGATCGAGCGCATCAGCCGTACCCTCGGGGCGATCGTCATCGGAATCGCCCTCGTCGTGATGCTGACGATCGTGCTCGTGCAGGGCGTCTCCACCCCCGCCGACTACGTGACCGTGTTCCTGCTTGGCATCTCCCTCGCCGTCGCGGCCGTGCCCGAGGGCCTGCCGGCCATCCTGTCGGTCGTGCTCTCGATCGGGGTGCAGCGGATGGCCAGGCGCAACGCGGTCGTCAAGAACCTCAAGTCCGTGGAGACGCTGGGGTCGGCATCCGTCATCTGCGCCGACAAGACCGGAACCCTGACGAAGAACGAGATGACGATCGAACGGGTGCTGACCGCGTCCGGCGCGGCCCGGGTGACCGGCGTGGGCTACCGGCCCGAGGGCGCGGTGCTGGATGCCGACGGTCGGCCACTCGAGGACCCGCGCCTGCACGCCGAGGTGCTGCGGACGCTCGGCATCGGGTCGCTGGCCGGGAACGCCCAGCTGCTCGAGCACGACGACGCGTGGGAGATCCAGGGGGATCCCACCGAGGCCGCGTTCCTCGTCGCCGCGGGCAAGCTCGTCGGCACGAACGGCCAAGTCGCCCGGTTCGACCGCCTGGACGAGGTGCCGTTCACCTCCGACCGCAAGATGATGTCGACCCTGCACGAGGAGAAGGCGGACGGCAGCCTCCGGATCTTCAGCAAGGGCGCCCCCGATGTGCTGCTCGAGCGCTGCAACCGTATCCAGCTGGGCGAGGAGGTCGTCCCCCTCGACGACGAGCGCCGGCGGCGAGCACACGAGGACGTGCGGGCGCTCTCCGCGCAGGCGTTCCGCACCCTCGGCGTCGCGTACAGCCACGTCGATCCGGGCAGCACGCCGATCGACGAGTCACACGAGCACGACCTGATCTACACGGGCGTCGTCGGCATCATCGACCCGCCGCGCGACGAGGCCACCGCCGCGATCGCCGAAGCCCACCGCGCCGGAGTGCGAGTGATCATGATCACGGGCGACCACCCGGGCACGGCCGCGCGCATCGCGAGCGACCTCGGCATCGTACCGCCGGGATCGACGGCCGTGTCGGGGCTCGAACTCGACCGTCTCGACGAGCCGGGCCTGGCGGATACCGTGCGCCAGACATCCGTCTTCGCCCGCGTTTCGCCACGGCACAAGCTGCGCATCGTCGACGCCCTGCAGGCGAACGGGCAGATCGTCGCGATGACCGGGGACGGGGTGAATGACGCCCCGGCGCTGAAGTCGGCGGACATCGGCGTCGCCATGGGGATCACCGGCACGGCGGTGACCAGGGAGGCCGCCACGATGATCCTCGCCGACGACAACTTCGCCACCATCGTCGTGGCGGTGCGGCAGGGCCGGGTGATCTTCGACAACATCCGGAAGTTCCTGCGCTACCTGCTCTCCTCGAACATGGGCGAGGTGCTGACCGTGTTCCTCGGCGTGCTGTTCGCCGGGGTGCTCGGCCTGTCCGGCGCGAGCAACGAGGCCGTGGTGCTGCCACTTCTGGTCACCCAGATCCTCTGGATCAACCTCGTCACCGACTCGGGCCCGGCACTGGCGATGGGCATCGACCCGGAGATCGACGATGTGATGGCACGCCCGCCCCGGGCGCTCACCGACCGGGCCGTCGACGGGCGCATGTGGTTCGGCATCCTGTCGACCGGCATCGTGATGGCCGTCGTGACGCTCGCGACGATCGACCTGTTCCTGCCCGGCGGGCTGCTGCCGGGAGAGGACACGCTCGACGTGGCCCGCACGGCCGGCTTCACCACCCTCGTCTTCGCGCAGCTCTTCAACGCGTTCAACGCTCGCTCCGAAACGAGCAGCGCGTTCCGCCGCCTCTTCGTCAACCGGTGGCTGTGGGGCGCAATCGCGCTGACCGTGCTGCTCCAGGTGGCCGTGGTGCAGCTCCCGTTCCTGCAGGTCGCGTTCGGCACCGCGCCCCTGGATGCCGAGCACTGGCTGATCTGCGTCGCCCTGGCATCCGGCGTCCTCTGGGTTGAGGAGTTGCGGAAGGTCGTGCTGCGCGCGCTGGATCGGGCCTGAGGGTGTGTGGCCCGGGTTGACTTGCGGAGAAAGTACCTTCGTTCGCGCGGGGAAGGTACTTTGTCCGCAACTCAACCGGGGCTGGGTGCGCTGGGTGCGCTGTGCGGGCTGCAGCGACTACGCCGCGGGCTCGACCAGGGTGATGAACGCGCTGAGCTCCGCGACGCCGGCCGGGGTCACCGGCAGGTAGTCGGTGAGCGCCGGCGAATAGACGAGGAAGGCCGCCCACTTGGCCCGCGAAATCGCGACGTTCAGCCGGTTCTTCATGATCAGGAAGGACATCCCGCGGGGCACGTCGTTGACCGAGGATGCCGCCAGGGTGACGATCGCGATCGCCGCCTCCTTGCCCTGGAACTTGTCCACGGTGCCCACGCGCACGTGCGAGTAGCCGGCCGCCGCGAGGGCGTTCCGCACGGTGCCGAGCTGCGCGTTGTACGGGGTCACGACGATCATGTCGTCCTCGCAGAGGGGCTCGCCGAAGCGGTCCTTGGTCGGGTCGGTCCAGCTCGTGCCGAGCAGCCGGCGGACCAGCGCGACCACTTCGGCGGCTTCCTCCGGAGATTCGACCGCGTTGCCGACGTGCCGCACCGGCACCACGTGCAGGCCCGGCTCCACGCCCGGCAGCGAGCGCGTAGCGGCGTCCGGATGCGACCGCAACTGTCCCTCATAGGACAGGCGCGACACCGGCGCGGTCACCGCGGGGTGCATCCGCCGGCTCTCGGCGAGGAAGTAGCCCAGCTCCTCCGGCAGCACGTCGTGCCCGGCGCTCACCCAGCCGAGCGCGGACTGGTCGATCGGTTCGGGGTGCGTGCCCTGACTGACCTGCGGCAGCTGCTGCGGGTCACCGAGCAGCATCAGGTTGCTCGCGCCGACGCTCGCCGCGATGGTCGAGGCCAGAGAGAACTGGCCGGCCTCGTCGACGACGAGAAGGTCGAGGCTGCGGCGGGGAATCCGCGCGGGATTGCTCAGATCCCAGGCTGTGCCGCCGACGACGAACCCCGTGACGGCGTTGTCGAGGCCGAAGAGAAGCTGTCCGTCCTTGGCCAGAACGGTGAAGGCGGCATCCGCGGCGGCGTCGGGCGAGCTGCCGGTCTGGGCGACCTTGCCGACCAGGCTCGGGTCGAGGCCCGCCTTGACGATGGCATCGAGCAGGGTTTCGACGACGGCGTGCGACTGGGCGACGACGCCGACCTTCCAGCGGTGCTTCTGCACGAGGGCGGCGATGACGTGCGCGCCGAGGTAGGTCTTGCCGGTGCCGGGCGGTCCCTGCACGGCGAGGTAGGACCGGTCGAGGTCGAGCAGGCTCCTGACGACCGCGTCGATCCGGTCCCGGCCGTGCTCATCGGACGGGGCCACGGGCGCCAGCGCGCCGGAACGGGTGCGCGGCGGGACACGGCGCAGGATGTCGACCATCGGGTCGTTCGGCCACCCCGGCTGGGCGTCGACGATGGCCTGGGCCCACTCGTCGATTGCGGGCTTCTGGCTGCCCGCCTTGGGCGGAGCGGACGGGGCGAGCGCCATCGGCCGGTGAGAATGGGGCGGGACATCTTTGCCCAGGGTTTCCTCGACGAGCACGCTGCCGTCGTCGTCGACCGCGAGAATCTTGACCGGCTTGGCGCAGCGGGATCCCGCCTCGGCCTTCGGGTCGAGGAACGGCCCCGGGTAGTCGTAGAGCAGGTACGGCCCGGCCTGTTCGCCTCGTTTGACGCTGCTGCCCGGCGCCCACTGCCCGCGCAGCCACAGCTCGCGCCGGTCGACGCGCTGGCCACCCTCCCGGTACCAGTCGCGTGCCAGGCGCACGTCGTGGATCTCGAGAACGTCCCGGGTGTCGCGCCAGACCTCGATCGGCTGCGCGAGGCGGGCGAAGTGCCCCCACCAGAAACTCTTCTGTTCCCGGCGGTGGTAGTCGATCGCGGCGGCCGCGAACGCCGCCGCCGTCTGCTCGGGGCCGCGGTCCGGGTCGAGCGGGTCGCCGGCGAGCGCGAGCAGCGACTCGCGGAGCGGAGACGGCTCAGGCTCCGCGACCTCCTTCTCGGGCTGCATCGCCCCGATCGGGATGCCGCGCTCGGCCGCCCGGGCAAGCAGCCAGTCGCGCAGGCGGAGCGTGGACACGCAGTCGTAACGGTTGTAGTCGGCAATGGAGTCGAGCATCCGTTGCCCCTCGGCGGCATCGCCGGTGACCTGCTCGTCGCGCGCGGCGACGTACGCGGTGATCGAGTCGGCCGCGTTCGTGACGCCCTCCTTGTCGCGGATTTCGTCGCCCATGTACAGCGGCTCGAGCTTCTTGATCGAGTACGAGTGCGACCCCACGCGCATGGCCTTCTTCACGACCGGGTACAGGTCGACAAGCACATTGCCCTGCAGCAGCTGGTCGACCTCGTCTTCGCCGACGCCGTGCCGGGCGGCGATGGTCAACAGGTGCGTGCGCTCGTAGGAGGCGTAGTGGTAGACGTGCATGCCCGGGAACTCGGCGCGGCGGGCGCCGAGGTAGTCGAGGAAGTCGCGAAGCGCCACACGTTCCTCGGCCCAGGTATGAGCCCAGAAGGCGCGGAATGTTTCGTCGGGCTCGACGAGTCCGAAGAGGTAGTCGAGGCCCCAGCTCTCGCCGGCGCCCTCGGTGTAGAGCGGATCACCCTCGAAGTCGAAGAAGATGTCGCCCGGGTTGGGTTCGGGCAGCACGGCCAGCGCCGACGGGTTGTAGAGCTCGACCGGCGGCGGCTGGTTCTCGACGGCGCTGACCTGCAGGCGCGCCTGGGCCCGCAGCGCGGCGAGCGTGCTGTCGGCGATGCCGGGGATCTCGCTCGTCGGGCTGGGCTGGTGGGGCGTGGCGGGGGTGGCGGGGGTGGCGGGGGTGGCAGGCGTGGCTGCTGTGCCTGTCGTGACTGCTGTGGCAGGCGTGTCTGCTGTGCCGGGCGTGGCGCCCGACGCCGCGAGCGCGTCGATCGTGAGGATCCCGGCCTCCGCAAGCCGCGCGCGCTGCGTCACGCGCATGCCGGCGACGAGCAGCACGTCGCGGTGACCCTGTACTTCGCCCTCGCACACAGCGCAGCGGCCGCAGACCGCGTAGCGCGCGTCGCCCCAGGCCACGGGCGCGGTGTCCGCCATGCGCTCGGCGATGATCTGCAGCAGTCGGGCCCGGCGTTTGCGGTACACGGGCAGGATGTCGACCAACCGGTGCTCGCTCACGGTTCCGTCGCCGAGCAGCAGCTGCACGGTGTCGGCGGTCTCGAAGCCCAGGGACTCGAGCTGGTCCGCGTAGGCGGCGAGCTGGAGCAGCGCGGTGACCCGGGCGCTGCGGGCGAGCTTCGTGTCCTGCACGAGGTACCGTCCGTCGGGCTGGCGCACGATGAAGTCGGCGAAGCCGAGGAAGTTGTCGCGGAAGAAGGTCGCCTGGAAGACGATGTCGGCACCGCCGCGGAACGCTGCTTCGGTGGCCGCCACCGCTGCCTCCAGGGCGCCGTCCGCGCGGGTGTCGGGCCGTTCGATTTCGACGACTCCCTCGCCGAACCTGGCCCGGTAGCCCTCGAGCACGCGGAGTTCGTGTTCGTCGCCGAGCACGCCGGTGCGCTCGAGCATGGCGTCGGCCTTCTTTTCCACCGCGGCGATCCGGTCCAGTTTGGCGTCGAGGGAGCGCAGGAAGGCAAACTCGCACTTGGATGCCGTGGTCAGGTCGCTCGCGCTGGTGACCACACCGCCGTTCAGCAGGTACATAGCTCCCCCTCCGGTCGCTCTCTGTCGAGAGTATCGGGAGGGTCTGACATCCGTTGCCCGGGCCGTCTCGCTCTTGCCTGCGCTCCCACCGTTGAGGTGCGGACAAAGTACCTTCCCGCCGCTCGGGAAGGTACTTTCTCCGCAACTCAGCGGGGCAGGCAACTCAGCGGGGCAGGCAACTCAGCGAGGCGGGTCAGTGGGGTGGGCGCCGCGTTCCGATCCACCCACGGGCCCGCAGTCGCAGCTCGATGCGCGCGATGAGCGCGGACGGATCCTGCAGGTCATCGTCGGTGAATTGCAGCATCTGCCAGCCGTGGTTCTCCAGGTTTCCGACCCGGCGGATGTCCCGGCGCCATTGCGCCCGATCCGTGCGGTGGTGATCTCCCTGGTATTCGAGCAGCAGCCTGAACTCGGGGTAGGCGAGGTCTGCCCGGGCCAGGAGGCGCCCCCGCGGGTCGTAGATGTTGAGGTTGCATTCGGGTTCGGGCAGTCCGCCGAGCACAATCAGCACGCGCAGCTTCGTCTCGCGCCGCGACTCGGACCGGGTGCGGATGAGCGGGAGGGCCTCGCGCGCGAGGGCGAGGCCGCGGCGACTCGGGTAGCGGGCGACGGCATCCGCCAGCTCGTCCAGCGTGGCCAGCGGCTGCCGCCACTGCACGAGGTGGTCGCCCGCCGCGACGAGGTCCACGAGGGCGAGCCGGGCCGCGAGGTCGAGCCAGGTGCGCGCGGGGCCGGTGAAGCGGAGGCCCCGCCAGAACACGATCTCCTCCGGCCGGATGCGCATGCTGTGCCCGATCACGCCCCGCGCGTCCATGGCCCGGGCGGGCGCGGCGATCCCGACGTGCACCGGGGGCGCCGACTCGAACGCCCGCGGCAGCGGAAGCCGCAGCAGCCGGGCCGCGGTTTCGTGCGTGAAGAAGGCGTGCGGGGGCATCCGCAGGGCGAGCGCCCGGCAGAGCGCCTCGAGAGCGGTGAGGCCGTCGGAGGATGCGGCGGCGTGGGCTGCGGGCGCGGGCGCATCGGCTGCGTCGCCGGGCGGGGCAGGTGAACGGATGCCCCAGAACGGCCGATGCAGGTCGGCTCCCCTCAGCCGCGACGCGCCAACCCCGGCGCTTCGGGCAGCTGCGATGAGGAAGGGGCGATCGGCGAAATCGTCGGGGAGCGGAACCCGTGCTGTCATGTCATGGAGGATGCCGTTTTCGCGCCCCCGGCGTGCGAATTGTCCACAGGCCACGCGCCCACCCGGTTGAGATGCGGAGAAAGTACCTTCCCGCGCCCGACGAAGGGTCTTTGTCCGCAACTCAAACTCGGATCGGGGAGGGTCGTCGAAGGCTGATGTGGTGCTGATGGATTCGCCACGCCGGCGTTCGCCACGCCCGCCACGCCCGCCAGGCCCGCGAAGCCCGCGAAGCCCGCTGAGTGCGCCACGCCCGCCGAGTACGTACGCTGAAGCCATGGCCCACGAATTCGCGCACGAACCGGATGACCGTCGCTACACCCTGCGCGTTGACGGCCAGCTGGCGTGCATCGTCGACTACGCCATCAACGGCAACATCATCGCACTCACGCGCACCTACACGCAGCCGCCCCAGCGAGGGCACGGCTACGCAGCCGAGCTCGTGGAATTCGCCGTGACCGACATCGAGGCCACGACGGACTATCGAATCGTGTCGAGCTGCTGGTACGTCAGCGCATGGTTCGACCAGCACCCCGAACGCACCGGGCTCCTGGCCCGATAGCGCGCGCCGCGGGCCCACGAGCCCGCGACATCCGCCGCGCGGCGCTGAGTTGCGGACAAAGTACCTTCCCGCGCCCGACGAAGGTTGTTTGCCCGCAATTCAGTTGGAAGATGCCGCGCGTGGGAGGAGATGCCGCGCGTGGGAGGAGATGCCGCGCGTGGGAGAGGCTCCCGCGCGTGGGAGGAACTGCCGCGCGAACTACTCCGCGGACTCTTCCGCGGGCTGGAACCACGGCGGGTACACGGCGACCTTCGGCCGGTGCGACGACGCCGCGAGGATGGGCTTGACCAGGTCGCGAACCTTGTCGTTGGCCACGCCGATGAGCGTCACCAGCTCGAACGGGAACGTCTCCTCGATGAGGAACTCTGCCTCGAGGATCGCCGGGGACTCCGGGTCGGCGCGCAGCTTGCGCAGCTTGCGCAGCTTGCGCAGCACACCCTCGGCATCCGCTCGGGTCGTGCCGAACCGGGTCAGCACGCCCGCGGCGTCGCCGTCGGCGGCAACCACGCCGGCCGAGGCGGCGACGGCTGCCGACTCGGGAGCCGATGCTGCCGATTCCGCAGCCGACTCAGGCGCCGACTCAGCGGCTGCGGCCTGGGCGTCGAGCGCCTTCCTGACCGTGCTCACGAGGATGACGAAGTCGAAGGGGGCCGAGCCGTGGGCATCCAGCGCGAGGCGCGGGTCGTCGCTGCGCGCACGGATGCTGTCCCAGACGCTGGCGTCCGGCGAGAGGAAGAACGGCACGTACTTCGCGACGCTCAGGCTGCCCTGGCCCGACACGAGGATGGACCGGCGGGATTCGCGGGTCTCGGCCGAGGAGATGTCGACGGCCGGACGGCCTTCCCAGGCCTTGCTGGCATCGGCCAGGAGGGCGCCGCTGCTCAGGACGCCAGCCAGGTTGCTGATGTGGGTGACGTGGTAGATCCGCTGCTCGCCGACGTCGGCCGGCGTTTTGGCGGATGCCCGCGGCACGGCAGCAGTCTTCGTCGCCCGGGTGGGCTTCGGCTCGGCCCTCGGGGTGCGCAGCGCCGTGGGAGCGGATGCTTCGCGTGCGCGGCTGGCCCGCTTGGAGACCCCGGAAGCCGAGGAGGCCCGCGAAACGGGTGCCGAAACGGAAGCCGTGGGGGCCGCCTTCGGGAAGCACTGATCGCAGAGGTTGCCTTCGAGCCCGTGAATGCATTCGTCGTTCAAGTAATGACCTTTCGTAGCGTGGCGCCCCTGCCCCACCTGTCAACGTTACGTTCATTTCGAGCTCAGCGGGGACAGAACGTCGTCAGAACGACCCGACCTGGCGGCCCGGGGGGAGGAAATAGTTCGGTGGACGAGGCTGAGGGCCGGGCCTGACACGGCGCCACCGGAGGGCGGCGCAGGGCCGTGGACTGGCTTTCGTCCCCTTTCGACCGCCTCGGGCCCGGACTACATTGGCCACCGTCGGCCTCGCTCGGGGCCAGGCATCCGCTATCGCAGCCAGGGAGCCAGCATGAAAGCCGAGAAAGTCGATCTCGAGCCGCGCACCATGATGGGGGTGCACGAGGTCATTCCGATCACCGCCATGGTCGACTACTTCGGCCGGGCATTCACAACGTCGGCGGCGGAACTGGGCAAGCAGGGCGCGTATCCGGCCGGGCCTGCGATTGCCCTGTACCACGGCAAACCCACGGACGTCGTGGATGTGACCGCGGGGTTCCCGGTCGAGCAGCCGGTCACGAGCACGCCGGAGGCGAGCGTTGTCACTCTGCCCGGCGGGCCGGCGATCCAGACCGTGCACACCGGGTCGTACGACAGTATGACCGGCACCTACGACGAGCTGATGGCCTGGGTGACGGAGAAGGACCTGACGATGTCGGAAGACATGTGGGAGGAATACCTCACCGGCCCCGAGACCGATCCCGACCCGTCGACCTGGACCACCCGGATCGTCTGGCCGCTGGCATGAAGGCCGAACGCGTCGAACTCGAGCCGCGCACCATCCTGGGCGTGCACGAGGTGATCCCGATGACCGCCATGACCGACTTCTTCGGCCGGGCGCTCACGACCGCGTTCGCCGAGGTCGGCAAGCAGGGCGTCGCCCCCGCCGGCCCCCCGCTCGCGCTGTACCACGGCATGCCGACCGACACGGTCGACGTGACCGTGGGATTCCCCGTTGCCGAGCCCGTCACGAGCACCGCGGATGTCGTCGTCGTCACGCTCCCCGGCGGTCCGGCGATCCAGACCATCCACACCGGGTCGTACGACGGCCTGGCCGGCACCTACGGGGAGCTGATGGCCTGGGTGGCGGAGCAGAAGCTCGAGCTGGGCGAGGACATGTGGGAGGAATACCTGACCGACCCGGACAGCAGCCCGGACCCGTCCACCTGGCAGACGCGGATCGTCTGGCCGCTGGCCTGAGCGGCGTTCGCCCGGATGCCGCCCGGGCCCGATCCCCGGGCCGGAACCCGGGGCGACCAGCGAGCCGTAATTGGGCGAGAATGGTGCACTCCGCGGAACGCGCCCTCGGACGCACCAACTGCGCCCCCGTACTCGCCAACCAGTCAGGTCAGGAAATCATGTCCATCGTTGTCACAGCCGTATTCACCCCCAAAGCTGGCGCCTTCGACCAGGTCGTCGCCGCCCTGGCCCCGGCCATCGCCGAGGTCCACGAGGAGCCCGGCTGCCTGATCTACGCGATCCACGAGGCCCCGAACGGCCAGGTCATCATGATCGAGTCCTGGGAATCCGCCGAGCTGCTCGACGCCCACGGCGCGGGCGACGCGGTCAAGCGCCTGAACGCAGCGCTCGTCGGGCTGCTCGAGGGCCCCGTCGAGGTCACCCGCCTCGCGCCGATCCCCGCGGGGAACGAGCTCCAGGGCGCGCTCTGAGCTAGCAGTTGGGTCTCGACAGGCTCGACCACCGGGCGGGGCGTCCGCCGGGGCGGGGCGCGACCGCCCGCGACCGGGCTCGACCAGCGGGGCGCGACCGCCCGGGCGGGGCGCGAGCAG
>NZ_SOHC01000080.1:0-12116 GCF_004403955.1 Cryobacterium sp. TMT1-2-1 | reverse complement strand
GGCTCCGTGCCGGCAGCCGGCGGCTCGGTTCCGGCAGCGGGCGGCTCGGTTCCGGCAGCGGGCGGCTCGGTGGGCCGGGTTGCCTCCGACGGATGCGGCGCGGCCGCGTGCGCCCCGCCATCCGCGATCCCGGCCAGCAGGTTGCGCGCCCGGTGGACCAGGCTCGGCTCGACGATGATCTGATAGTTGCTCGCGATCACCTGCATCGTCGAGGTGAAGTCGCGGCGGCGACGGTTCAGCGCATAGCTGACCAGGCTGAAGAACATCCCGAAACCGGCACCGATCAGCAGCGCGGCGGCCACGAACGGCAGGCTGGAACCGGTCGGTGAGAAGATGAAGAACAGCACCCCGAAGAAGATCCCCATCCAGGCTCCGGATGCCGCTCCGGCGAGTGCGACCTTGCCGTAGGTGAGCTTGCCGGTAACCCGTTCGACGCTCTTGAGGTCGTTGCCGACGATGGAGAGCTGCTTCACCGGGAAGTCCGACACGGCGAGCTTCTCGACCGCCTGCTGCGCCTCGTTGTAGGTCTCGAAGGTGGCCAGGACCTCGCCCTTCGGCAGGACCGGGAAGAGCACCGCCGAGCGGGGGGACCAGGGGCTTTGATTACTCATGCCGCCATTGTTCCACGCTCGCAGGGATTAGCTGGTGAGTGGCCTAGATTTGTACTGTGAGTGCCACCAGAGTCTTCGTCGCCCGCCTGGCCGGATGCACCGTCTTCGACCCCGCGGGCGACCGCGTGGGCAAGGTGCGCGATGTTCTGGTGGTCTACCGAAAAAGCGACCCGCCCCGAGTCGTCGGCCTGATCGTCGAAATCCCCGGCAAGCGCCGCGTGTTCGTCTCGATCGGCCGGGTGACCAGCATGGGCTCGGGCCAGATCATCACCACCGGCCTGATCAACGTGCGCCGCTTCGAACAGCGCGGCGGCGAAGTGCGCGTCATAGCCGAGATGCTCGGCCGCAAGGTCGCCTTCGACGACGGCTCCGGCGACGCGACGGTCGAGGATGTCGCGATCGAGCAGAGCGGTCCGAGCAGCCAGGGCGACTGGGCGATCAGCCAGCTCTTCGTCCGGCGCCCCAGGACGAGCGCCTCCCCCTTCGCCAAGGGCGCGACGGCCTTCGTCACCTGGGGCGAGGTGCGCGAGAAGTCGACGGTGGGCCAGGCCCAGTCGGCCGAGCAGCTCATCGCCACGTACTCCGAGCTCAAGCCCGCCGACCTCGCGAACACGCTGCTCGACCTGCCGCGGGAGCGCATGTTCGAGGTGGCCGGCGAGCTGCCCGACGGCCGCCTCGCCGATGTGCTCGAGGAGATGCCCGAGAGCGAGCAGGTGGGCATCCTGACCCGGCTCGGCGACGCCCGCGCCGCCGAGGTTCTCGACCACATGCAGCCGGATGACGCGGCCGACCTGATCGCCCAGCTTCCGTCAGAGCGCGGCGAGCAGTTGCTCGACCTGATGGAGCCGGAGGAGGCCGACGATGTGCGCTTCCTGCTCACCTACGCCCCGGACACCGCCGGCGGACTGATGACGACCGAGCCGATCATCGTGTCGGCCGACGCCACCGTGGCCGAGGGGCTCGCGCTCATCCGTCGCCACGACCTGGCGCCCGCCCTCGGCGCGGCGATCTGCGTCACCCTGCCGCCGTACGAGCCGCCGACCGGTCGCTTCCTCGGCATGGTGCATTTCCAGCGGATGCTGCGCTACCCGCCGCACGAGCGCCTCGGCACCCTGCTCGACCTCGGCCTCGAGCCCGTCACCGCCGAAACCTCGGCGGCCGAGGTGTCGCGCATCCTCGCCAGCTACGACCTCGTGTCGGTGCCCGTCGTCGACGAGAACCACCGCCTGGTCGGTGTGGTCACGATCGACGACGTGCTCGACTATCTCCTCCCCGACGACTGGCGCAGCCACGACGGCACCGAGGAAGTGCGCCGGCGCGCCGCGGTCCGCAGCGAGCTGAAGACCGGAAGCATCCCCCTGCCCGGCGGCAAGGACAGCGGCCATGGCCAGGGCTAACCGCTCGGAGCAGCGGCTCGACGCGCCCAAGGGCCTGCGCTCCCGGGGGCTCGGAGGCTTCGGCCTCGGCCGGGGCAGCGACCGCTTCGGGCGGTTCACCGAGGCGATCGCCCGCGGAATGGGCACCCCCTGGTTCCTCCTCGGGCTGACCCTGTTCGTGACCGCCTGGGTCACCTGGAACACCCTCTCCCCCGCCCCGCTGCGCTTCGACTCCATCGAACTGGGCTTCATCGCGCTCACCCTGGTGCTCTCCCTGCAGGCCTCCTACGCCGCTCCCCTGATCCTCCTGGCGCAGAACCGACAGGACGACCGCGACCGGGTGCAGATCGAACAGGACCGGCAGCGGGCCGAACGCAACCTCGCCGACACCGAATATCTGGCGCGGGAGGTCGTCGCCCTGCGACTGGCGATGAAGGACCTCGCGTCGAAGGACTTCCTCCGGGCCGAACTGCGTTCCGTGCTGGAGAACCTCGAACAGCGTGACGAGCAGGCCCGGCGAGCGCGGCGCAGCGAAGCGGCGGAGCGGGACCGCGAGGAACGTCCCCGGGGTGAATAGCGACGCGGTCTACGCGGCGCTCGCCCGGGTGATCGACCCGGAGATCCGCAAGCCGATCACCGAGCTCGACATGGTGGAGGGCGTCACGGTCGCCGACGACGGCCGGGTGACCGTCGCGATCCGGCTGACGATCGCCGGATGCCCCGCGGCGCAGAAGATCGAACGCGATGTGCTCCGGGCCGCGGAATCCGTCGCCGGCGAAGGCCGGGCCTCGGTCGAGGTCGGCGTCATGACCCGGGAGCAGCGCCAGGCCCTGACCGAAAAGCTGCGCGGCGGCAAGGCGGCCCGCGTCACCCAGTTCGGGCCGGAGTCGCTGACCCGCGTCTACGCGATCACGAGCGGAAAGGGAGGCGTCGGCAAGTCCACGATCACCGCCAACCTGGCCGTCGCGCTGGCCGCGCAGGGCCTGCGGGTCGGCATCGTCGACGCGGATGTGCACGGGTTCTCGATCCCGGGCCTGCTCGGGCTCGTCGCCGAGCCCACGGACGGAGCCCGAACGGGCAGCGCGGTCAAGCCGACCCAGGTCGGCGACATGATCCTGCCGCCGATCGCCTACGACGTGAAGGTCATCTCGATCGCCATGTTCGTCGAGGACGCGTCGGTGGCCGTGGCCTGGCGCGGGCCGATGCTGCACCGCACGATCCAGCAGTTCCTCACCGACGTGTACTTCGGCGACCTGGACATCCTGCTGCTCGACCTGCCTCCCGGAACCGGCGACGTGGCGATCACCGTGGGCCAGCTGCTCCCCCACGCCGAGGTCATCGTCGTCACCACGCCGCAGCCGGCGGCCGCCGAGGTCGCCGAGCGCAGCGGCGTCGTCGCCCGCCAGACCGGCCAGAGCGTCTACGGCGTGATCGAGAACATGTCCGGGCTGCCGCAGCCCGACGGCACGGTGCTCGAGCTCTTCGGCTCCGGCGGCGGCGCCGAGGTCGCCAGGCGCCTCTCCTCGAACCAGGAAGCGCCCGTGCCCCTGCTCGCGCAGGTGCCGCTCAGCGTGCCCCTGCGTTCCGGCGGCGACCGGGGCGTGCCGGTCGTGCTCGGCGACCCCGCCGATCCCGCCGCCATAGCCATTCGCGCGGTGGCCGAGCGGCTCGCCACCCGGGGCCGGGGACTCTCCGGCCGCAGCCTGGGCATCTCGCCGAAATAGCAGCCCGCCCGAGAAGACGGATGCCGCTCGCCGCGGAGGCCGAGCAACCGCTGCGCGCGTCCACCGGCGGGGCTACGCTGGCGCCAGGTCGGCCGACCCGTGCCGACGGAAGCGAGGACATCCGCATGTTCACCCTGCACATCGAACACACCGTGACCGACTACGACGCGTGGAAGCGTATGTTCGACGCGGATCCCGTCGACCGGAAAGGCTCGGGCGTCACCGCGTACCGGGTCAGGCGGCCCGTCGGTGACACCGGGACGGTGATGGTCGAACTCGACTTCGACTCCCGCGAGGCCGGAGAACGGATGGGCGCGGCGCTCGATGAGCTGTGGAAGGGCCCGGCTGCCGCGATCACGATCAACCCGCACTCGAGGCTCACCGAGACGGTCGAAACCGCCACGCTCTGAGAACCGTCCGGGGCGCCATCCGGCGGGCGGGCCGCTCGCCCCTAGACTGGCCCGCATGCCTGCCACCACGCTTGATCGACCGCTGATCACCGACCTCGACCGCGACATCGCCTCCACCTCGGGGACAACCGTCGACGTGATCGCCCCGTTCAGCGGCGAGGTGCTGCACCGGCTGCCGGTGAGCACCCACGACGACGTCAGCGAGGCGTATTCGAGCGCCCGGCTGGCCCAGCTGGCCTGGGCCAGGGTCGGGTTCGCCCGCCGCCGGGCGATCCTGCTGCGCGCACACGACCTCGTCCTCAAACGCCGGGAGCTCCTGCTCGACGCGGTGCAGACCGAGACGGGGAAGACCCGCGGCCAGGCCTTCGAGGAGGTCTTCCAGGCCGCCAGCATCACCCGGTACAACGCGCTCTCCGCCCGCACCGTGTTGCGCGGCGGGCGCCGCCGGGCCGCCATCCCCCTCGTGGTCGGCACCCGTGTGCAGTTCCGGCCCAAGGGCGTCGTCGGGGTCATCACGCCGTGGAACTTCCCGCTCAGCCTCGCTGCGATGGACGTCGTCCCCGCCCTGGCCGCCGGCTGCGCAGTGGTGCAGAAGGCCGACAGCCAGGGCGCACTGAGCATCCTCGCGTTGCGGCGAGCGTTCATCGACGCCGGGGTCCCCGCCGCCCTCTGGGCGGTCGTCACGGGTGACGGCGCCGAGATCGGCGGCGCCGTGACGAACCAGGCGGACTACATCTGCTTCACCGGTTCAACGGCGACCGGCAGGCGCGTCGCGGTGCAGGCGGCCGAGAACCTGATCGGTGTGTCGCTCGAACTCGGCGGCAACAACCCGCTGATCGTGCTCGACGACGTCGACCCGGCGAAGGCCGCGGCGGATGCCGCCTACGCCTGTTTTTCCTCGATGGGCCAGCTCTGCGTGTCCATCGAGCGCATCTACGTCGAGCGCGGCGTGGCCGCGGACTTCCTGCGCGAGTTCGTGGTCCGGACGGAGTCGCTGATCCTCGGCGCCGAGTTCGACTACACCGCCGACGTGGGATCCCTCACCAGCCAGGCCCAGCTCGAGCGGGTGACCGCGCATGTGCAGGATGCCCTCGCCAAGGGCGCGACGCTCGAGGCCGGCGGGCGGGCGCGCCCCGACATCGGACCGCTCTTCTTCGAACCGACCGTGCTCAGCGGGGTCACCCCCGACATGCACTGCTACGCGAACGAAACCTTCGGTCCGGTCGTGGCCGTGTCGGTCGTCGACTCCGAGCAGGAGGCAATCCTCGTGGCCAATGACAGCGAGTTCGGGCTCAACGCATCGGTGTTCTCCGGTTCGACCGGCCGCGGGCTCCGCGTGGCGTCCGCCATGGAGGCCGGCAGCGTCAATGTCAACGAGGGCTACCGGGGATCGTTTTCCTCGGTCGACGCTCCGATGGGCGGGGTCAAGCACTCGGGCCTGGGCCGGCGCAACGGCCCGGAAGGCCTGCTCCGGTTCGTCGACGCGACCACGGTTTCGCACGCGACCGGCCTGCTCCAGCTGCCCCGGCTCGGCCGCGAGTTCGCCCGGCTGGCCGGTCCGCTGTTGCTGCTCGCGGTCGTGCTCAAGGCCATCCGCCGCCGCTGACCCGTCCACCTTGACAGTTCCGGTCGACTTTGACCGGCGCACCAGCCGAATTCGACCGGAACCGTCAATCTCGGCGGCTCTAGGTGGCTTCGGTGTCGAAGGGGGCCGGGGCGGAGGGCGTGAGGGCGGCGTTCTCCCTGGCGCGCTTCCGCTGCAGGTAGGCGCTGTCCGGGTTGGGAGCGGCGCGCGAAACCGTGGCCGTCACCTCTTTCTCGGGGGCGTCGTCGACGAGCGCCTCCCGGATGATCCGGCGCGGGTCGTACTGGCGCGGGTCGAGTTTCTTCCAGTCCAGATCGTCGAACTCCGGGCCCATTTCGTCGCGCATGCGGTCCTTGGCCCCGTTGGCCATGTCCCGAAGCTGACGCGCGAGGCGGCCCAATTGCGCCGCGTAATGCGGGAGCCGCTCCGGCCCGAGCAGGAACACGGCGATGATCCCGATCAGGAGAAGTTTCTCGAAGGTCAGACCGAACATTTATTCAGAATAACCCTCGGCGGGGCATCCCCGGACCAGCCGAGGCTCCCACGTAGTCTTGATGCACCCCCCTACTGGAGTTGTGCCGTGACTGACATTGAACTGAACTGGAAATTCTCCGACGACCTGGTCGTGGAAAGCGATGCGCTTTCCAAGGCGAGGCAGCAGTCCCATGAGCTCGGCATCGACGCGATCGCGCCCTCGGTGGGCGCCCAGACCGCCGTGATCGCCGCGGCGACCGGCGCGCGGAGCATCCTCGAGGTGGGCACGGGAGCCGGCGTCTCCGGCATCTGGCTGCTCACCGGTGCCCCGGGCGCGACGCTGACCTCCATCGACACGGAGATCGACCACCAGCAGCATGCCAGGGCGAACTTCATCGAGGCGGGGATCCCCGCCAACCGGGTGCGCCTGATCACCGGCAAGGCGGCCGACGTGCTGCCTCGGATGAACGAGAGTTCCTACGACATTGTCTTCGTCGACGCCGACCCGCAGTCCGTCATCGAATACGTTGAGCACGCCCTCCGCCTGGCCAGGCCAGGCGGAACCGTGCTCGTGGCCCACGCCCTCTGGCGCGGACGGGTGGCGAACCCGACCCAGCGCGACGACCTGGCAACCGGGTTCCGCACCCTGCTGACCGAGATCGCGTCCTCCCGGGCCGTCATCAGCGCCCTCTCCCCCGTCGGGGACGGGCTGCTGCAGATCACCAAGCTGCGCGCCTGACGAAGCGCGCATCACGTTAAACGGAGTTCGGCCGCACGGCAGAGCCGCGCGGCCGAACATCCGTGGTGCAATCAACCGGGCCTAGACGGCCGAACTGACCACCCCGGCAAGTGCGTCGTGAAGCTCCTTCGCTTCGGCGTCGTTCACGGAGACGACAAGTCGGCCTCCGCCTTCAAGCGGTACCCGCACAATAATCAGGCGGCCCTCTTTGACGGCCTCCATAGGCCCATCCCCGGTCCGTGGCTTCATGGCAGCCATGAACTCCCCTTTCATTCAATTCCTCTGAACTTCCATTATCGTCTATCGGGCCCCGAAGACTGTAATTAGGGGGGTGTCCAGTCGGCGCCGTCGACCCTCCAGCAGATCAGGAGCCAGCCCCACTGGCCGGCAACGCAGAGCAGAACGACCCCGGCCCGGTACAGCCGACTCCGAGGCTGGGCCACCGCGCCGAGCAGGGGGAACAGCGGCACGAGCAACCGGAAGGTGCTCGACTGCGGGAAGAACACGGCGAACAGGTAGAGCGCATAGCCGGCCACCCAGAACCTCAGGTCCACGCCGAGCCGCCGGACGGCCGGCGTGAACATGACCATCGTGAAGGCCAGGATCAGCGCTAGCACGGCGACGATGCCCAGCGGCATCCCGAGCCACCAGACGCCGCTCTGGAACCAGGCGGTGAACGGAACGAGCTCCTGGTAGCCGATATACGGCGCCCGCCAGGCCAGCTCCGTGTCGGTGTACGCCGTGAGCGACCCGGTGACCGCCCACGCCGCGAGCGGCCAGGCGAGGCCCATGATCCCGCTGAACACGGCGACGGATGCCGACAGCACCCGTTCCCGGGGCGGGAACGGGTCCCGGCCCCTCGTGATCCAGCGGTACGCCACGTGCAGCGCGAGGGCGAGCGCGAAGGCGAGGCCGCTCGGGCGGGTCAGCGCCATCACGGCGATCACCGGGAACAACGCCGCGTAGCGCCGCTCGAGCAGGAGGTAGAGCGCCAGGGTGAGGAAGAACAGGTACATCGATTCCGCGTAGCCGAACTGCAGGATCGGGGAGAGCGGGGCGACGCAGAACAGCACGACCGAGAACAGCGCGGTCCCGTGGTCCAGCACCCGGCGCATCAGCCGGTAGAACAGCAGGGCCGAGCCGAGGCTGAAGGCCACCGACACGAATACGGCGACGGGAGCCCATCCCGCACCGCTGGCCTCCATCAGCAGCCGCACGGCGGCCGGATACCCGGGCATGAACGCCCAGGCGTTCTCCGCCACCTGGCCCTCCGGCGTGACCGGCAGCACCGGAGGGTAGCCGCCGATCGCGACGATGTTGTACCAGCGGCCGTCCCACATGTTCGCGAAGTCGGCGTAGCGCGGCCGGGCGCCCGTCCACGCGTTGGCCTCCTGCAGGTTCGCCATCGCGAGCACGAGCGATGTCGTCACCAGCCGGGACGCGGCCCAGACGAAGGCGACCTTCGCCCACCACGGAGTGAGCCGGTACCGGGCCCGCCACCGCGCGGGGATTCGCGTCTGGGCGGCGGTGGCGGACATCGCGGGCCCTTAGTCGGTGGAGGCGGTCAACCAGGAACGGAGGCCGTCTTCGCACTCCGTGATCTGCCGCAGGGCAACCCGTTCGTCATCCGCGTGGGCCTTGAGCGGGTCGCCAGGACCGTAGTTGACGGCGGGGATCCCGAGGGCGGAGAAGCGCGCGACATCCGTCCAGCCGTACTTGGGCCGGGGTTCCGCGCCGACGGCGGCGAGGAACTGTTTGGCGAGCGGGGCGTCGAGCCCGGGGCGGGCTCCGGCGGCGGAGTCCACGACGGTGATGTCATAGCCGGGGAACAGCTCGTGCACGTGCGCCAGCGCCTCCTCGACCGAGCGGCTGGGGGCGAACCGGTAGTTGATGTGCACCATGCACTCGTCGGGGATGACGTTCCCGGCGATACCCCCGGTGATGCCGACGGCGTTGAGGCCCTCGCGGTAGACCAGTCCCTCGACCTCCACCGCGCGGGGCTCGTAGTTCGCGAGCGTGTCGAGAATGGGGGTGACCTTGTGGATGGCGTTCTCGCCCACCCAGCTGCGCGCCGAATGCGCGCGCAGGCCGAACGTGCGGATTTCAACGCGCAGGTTCCCGTTGCAACCGCCTTCGACCTGGCTGTTGCTCGGTTCGCCGAGGATCGCGAAGTCCCCCTCGAACAGATCGGGCCGATTGCGGGCGAGCCGGCCGAGGCCATTGAGCGCGTCCGAAACCTCCTCGTGGTCGTACCACATCCAGGTCAGGTCGACGATGGGGTCGGTGAGCTCCGCGGCGAGCTTGAGCTGCACGGCGACGCCGGCCTTCATATCGACGGTGCCGCGACCCCACAGATAATCCACGCCGTCGACGGTTTCGAACCTGGTCGGCAGGTTGTTGTTCAGCGGCACGGTGTCGATGTGGCCGGCGATCACGACGCGCTGGGCCCGGCCGAGGTTGGTGCGGGCGACGATGGTGTCGCCGTCCCTGATGATTTCGAGGTGGCCGAGGCCGCTGAGCGTACGCTCGATGGCGTCGGCCAGTCCGGTCTCGTTACCGGACACCGACTCCATGTCGCAGATTTCACGCGTGATGTCGATGGATGATGCGGCGAGGTTCAGGGCCGCGGGGATCTGAGGCACGGGAGTGAGAGGCACCCTACTAATCTAGAGCCATGGTCACGCCGCTCCCGTCAAACGCCCCCGCACCGACGCATGGCTGGGGGTACGGGCTGGCCACGGTTTCCGGCAACGGAACCGTGCTGGACACGTGGTTCCCGGCCCCCGGTCTCGGCCGGCTGCCGGCCGGACGCGACCGCTGGATCGTGCCCGCCGAACTCGAAGCGGCCGCCGGCGACGACACACGGCGTAACGTTTCCTTGGAAGCCGTCACCGTGGAAATCGACCTGCAGGAGCCGCCGGCCGGCACCTCGGACGCGTACCTGCGCCTGCACCTCCTCTCCCACCTGCTCGTGCTCCCCAACAGCATCAACCTCGACGGCATCTTCGGCCATCTCCCCACCGTCGTCTGGACCAACGCCGGGCCGGTGCACCCGGCCGACTACGACCGGTTGCGCCCCTCGCTCCAGCGCCTGGGCATCCAGCCGACCGGGATCGACAAGTTCCCGATGCTGCTGGGCTACGTCACGCCGGACCGGGTGCGGATCGCGGATGCCTCCCGCGTGCGGCTGGGCGCCTACCTGTCCCCCGGGACCACCGTCATGCACGAAGGCTTCGTCAACTTCAACGCCGGAACCCTCGGCTCCTCAATGGTCGAGGGCCGAATCTCCCAGGGCGTTGTCGTGGGCGACGGTGCGGACATCGGCGGCGGCGCCTCGATCATGGGCACCCTCTCCGGCGGGGGCACCCAGCGGGTGTCGATCGGGCAGCGCGCCCTGCTCGGCGCGAACTCCGGCGTCGGCATCGCCATCGGCGACGACACGGTCGTCGAGGCCGGCCTCTACGTCACTGCCGGCACCAAGGTCGTGCTCGTCGGCGAGGCCCGCACTGCGGACGGCGCACCCCGCACGGTGAAGGCCGTCGAGTTGTCCGGCGTGGCCGGCCTGCTCTTCCGCCGCAACTCGCTCACCGGTGCGGTCGAGGTGCTGCGCAGGGACGGAACCGGCGTCGTGCTCAACGAGGCGCTGCACGCCTGACAATGCTCGGTGACACCAGGCTTCGACAACGCGGCGCTTCGGTAACGCTGCGCTTCGGTAACACAACGCGGAGTCGCGCCGCCGGAAGACGCCCCAGCCGATAGCATCCGTGTAGCAGGACCAGCGGGATGCGCAGCATCCGTCGACCTGTCCGGATTCGATCACAGGGGAGTGACGTGGGTACCGACGCACCGCGCAGCAGGCGCCACCGCAGGGCCCGTACGCTCCTCGCCCTGCTCGGCATCGTGCTGAGCCTGGCGCTTGTGGCCGCGGGCCTCGGCGTGTGGACGGTCATGCGGTCCTTCCCGACGCTGTCCGGCGAGGTGGCTCTTCCGGGGCTCGACGCCGACGCCACCGTGTACCGCGACGACGCCGGCATCCCGCAGATCGTCGCGAAGACGTCGAAGGACCTCTTCATGGCGGAGGGGTACGTGCACGCCCAGGACCGCTTCTGGGAGATGGACTTCCGTCGGCACGTGACCGCCGGGCGTCTCTCGGAGCTGTTCGGGGAGAGCCAGGTCGGCACGGACACCTTCATCCGTACCCTCGGCTGGCGGGCCGTTGCCGAGCAGGAGGTCGCGCTGCTCGACCCGGTCACGCTCGGGTACTACCAGGCCTACGCCGACGGCGTCAACGCCTACCTGGCCACCCACCAGGGCACCGACATCTCCCTCGAGTACGCGGTGCTGGGACTGCAGAACGCCGGCTACGAGCCCGAACGGTGGACGCCGGCCGACTCGGTCGCCTGGCTCAAGGCAATGGCCTGGGACCTCCGCTCAAACCTCGACGACGAAATCGACCGGGCGACGCTCGCGGCGACGCTCACCCCCGAGGAGGTCTCCGAGCTGCACCCGGCCTACCCCTATGCCACCCACCCGACCATCGTGGACGGCATGCCGCCGACCGCGTCGGCCGTCACCGCGGCAGCGCCCGCCGCGAGCGAGGCGCTCGAGAGCACCGCCCTCGCCTCCCCCCTCGACGACCTGCGCACCGCGCTGGCCTCCGTGCCCGAGTTGCTCGGCCCGGCCGGCGGGGAAATCGGCTCGAACTCCTGGGTGGTCTCCGGCGAGCACACCGACACGGGCGAGCCCATCCTCGCCAACGACCCTCACCTCGGCCCGGTCATGCCCTCGGTCTGGTACCAGGTCGGCCTTCGCTGCGAAACCGTCAGCGCCGACTGCCCGTTCGACCTCGCCGGTTACGGGTTCACCGGCATGCCGGGGATCATCATCGGCCACAACGCCCGGGTCGCGTGGGGCTTCACCAACCTCGGGCCGGATGTCGCCGATCTCTACCTCGAGAAGGTGACCGGCGACAGCTACGAGTACGACGGCGCGGAGAAGCCGCTGATCGTGCGCAACGAGAAGATCACCGTCGCCGGGGGGCCTTCGGTGAAGATCGAGATCCATTCGACCGAGCACGGCCCGATCGTGAGCGGCCTCGAGGGGACCGCGTTCCCGGGGATCGCGAGCGACTACCCGGTCGCCGCCGGCCTGCCGGCCAGTCCCGCGCCGGCAGCCCCCGCCGCGCCCGCCGCCGGCG